>JAYTOZ010000473.1:0-2630 GCA_043747515.1 Frankiales bacterium
TTCATCGTGCTGCACGTGACCTTCGTGGCGACCACGGGGCTGCTGCGCAACCTCAACCACATCTACACCGGCACCGACAGCCGCGGCTGGCTCGGGTTCGCGCTGTTCAGCATCTCGATGGTCGTCCTGACCGTCGGCTGGGTCGCCGCGACGCCGTACACGCTCCGGCACCCGCGCACCGTCCAGCGGGTCGGTGCCGCGCTGATCGGTCCGGCCGAGCGATTGTTCGAGCACCTCGACGCGACGCCCGGGGAGTACACCCAGGCCGACCTCAGCCCCTACTTCTGGCACAACGGCCAGTACCCGGACTCCACCGAGTACCTCGCGCTGCAGGCCGGTGGCTTCGCGGACTACCGGCTGCGGATCAACGGCCTGGTCGAGCGGCCCGTGGAGCTCAGCATGGCTGAGCTGCGTGCCCTACCGGTGCACGAGCAGATCACGCAGCACTTCTGCATCCAGGGCTGGTCGGGCATCGCCAAGTGGCGCGGCATCTCCCTGCAGAGCGTGATGGACCTCGTGCACCCGGCCCCGGAGGCGAAGTGGGTCGTGTTCTACAGCCTCGGCGACGGCCCGGACGGCGGCGTCTACTACGACGCCCACCCGATCGAGCAGATGAGCCACCACCTCACGATGCTCGCCTACGACATGAACGATCAGCCGTTGACGTTCGGCCACGGGGCGCCGCTGCGGCTGCGCAACGAGAGCCAGCTGGGCTTCAAGCAGGTCAAGTGGGTCAAAGGCGTCGAGTTCGTCGCCCACTTCAGTCAGATCGGTGGCGGCTACGGCGGCTACAACCCCGACCACGAGTTCTTCGGCTACCGCCAGACCCTCTGACAGGAGACCCCGTGCAGAAGTTCTCCCTGACCGCCCTCGCCCGCGAGCAGCTCGAGCTCGCCAAGGCCGCCACCAACGGCCGGGCCTCCCACACCGTGTACGGCGGCCACGAACGCACCCTGCGACAGACCCTGATCGCCCTCACAGCGGGTCAGCGCCTGGACGAGCACGCCAACCCCGGCGAGGCCACCGTCCACGTCGTGCACGGCCGCGTGCGCTTGGCAGCCGGTGACACAAACTGGGAAGGCTCCGCCGGTGACCTGCTGATCGTCCCCGACGCACCGCACACCCTCGAGGCCGTGTACGACGCCGTCGTCCTGCTGACCGTGGCCAAGCACTGACCAGGGGTATGCGCAGGCAGCCGAGCACGCAGGTAACCCGACGTTGCTGAGACCACCCAGGCGACCCCCGCTCTCACGACGGTCCTGAGCGCCGCCGTCGGGGCCTAGGCCTGCGGTGACCCCCACCCGGGCACCCGCTGCGAGCTGCGCCCAGGACGACGACCAATCACCGTCCGCCACTTCCCACATCAACACCAAGGACCCCTCTTGACCTTGACAACGCCCACTCGTTCCGCCGTGAGCCCCTTGCTCTCCCCGGCGTCCGAGACCGTCATCGCCTCGACCGCAGCTGTTGTCGCCGAGCACGCCGAGCAGATCACTGCCCGCTTTTACCCGCGCATGTTCGCCGACCGACCGGAGCTGCTCCGGATCTTCAACCTGGCCAACCAGGCGACCGGCGAGCAGAGTCGGGCACTTGCCGCCTCCGTGGTCGCCTACGCCGTCCAGCTCATCGACCCTGCCGCACCTCCCTTCGGTCACGTCATGACCCGCATCGCCCACAAGCACATTTCGTTGGGCATCCGGCCCGCGCAGTACACGATCGTGGGACACCACCTGCTCGCTGCGGTCGGCGAGGTCCTCGGCGCCGCCGTCACACCGGCGGTCGCGGATGCGTGGAGCGAGGTCTACTGGTTGTTCGCGACACAGCTCATCGCTGAGGAAGCCCGGCTGTACGCCCGCGCCGGCGTGGATCCCGCTACACCGACCCGGCCGTTTCGGGTCGCACGACGCATCGAGGAGACGGACAACGTTGTCTCGCTCGTGCTCGAACCCGCCGACGGCCGGCCCGTTCCCGACATCGAACCGGGTCAGTACGTCTCGCTGTTCGTCGACCTGCCCGGCGGCGACCGGCAGCCGCGGCAGTACACCGTGTCCTCGACCGCAGTCGGGACCCGCCTGCAGGTCACCGTCCGCAAGGTCCTGGGAACGCACGGAGCACCGGACGGCCGGGTTTCCTCCTACCTGCATGATCACGTCCTCACCGGTGACTTCGTGGACGTCAGCGCCCCGGCCGGCGACCTCGTCGTGCCGTCCTCGGACTCACCGCTGCTGCTGGCGACCGCAGGTGCCGGCATCACCACCGTGCTTCCCATCGTGGAGCACATCGCGCGCTCCCAGCCCCAGCGGCCGGTGATCGTCGCTCACGCCGACCGCACCGCCAGCGACCACGCCCTGCGAGCGACGGTGCTGCACGCCGGAAGGCAGATCGACGACTTCACCCACTACACCTGGTACGAGACCGTCGCCCATGACGACCACCGCTCCCGGACCGGGCTGATGGACCTCACCGACATACCTCTTCCTCAGGACGTCCACGTGTTCACCTGCGGACCTCTTCCCTTCATGCGCCAGGTCCGCAGCTCCCTGCTCAAACGAGGTGTCCCCGCCGACCACATCCGCTACGAGGTCTTCGGCCCCGACCTGTGGGCTGCCGAGTAGAACGAGTCGGGATCA
>JAYTOZ010000474.1:0-6761 GCA_043747515.1 Frankiales bacterium
CGCCCGATGATGGCGAGGCCCAGCGAAGCCACGAAGATCACCAGCAGGGCATAGACCCCCGACTTCTCCGCCAGGGGTCGATACACCACGCGCTCGAACAACACGCCGAAGATCGCGCCCACCACCGCGCCCGCCAGCAAGGCGAGCCACAGCGGCCAGCCATAGGTCTCTCCAACCTGCGCTGCGATGTACGCCGAGATCGTATACGTGAATGTGAACGCGAAATGGAAGCGGCCGGTCACGCTCAGGATCAAGCCAAACGCCACGCCCAGCAGCGCGTAGGCGCTGCCGCTCACGATGCCAGCGACGGTCAGCTGCAGGAAGTTGTTCAGCGTCAGGTCGGACACATGATCACCTCGGCACACGCACTGCGGCGCATGAAAAGCTCACGCCTTCCGGTAGTCGGCAGCTTCAAGATCGAAGTAGGCAAGCGGGGTGACCTTGCCTTGCTTGATGATGGACATCGTCAGCGGCCGCTTGGTGACCGAGTGCGTCTTCAAACTGAGTTCCTTGACACCGGCCTTGCTCTGGTCACCACCGTAGACGCTCGCCAACGACGGCTTGCTCTGGAAAGCCTTGTCCATCAGCGCACCGTCTTTGGGATCCCCGCCTGCCGCCAGCACCCGGCGCAGGACGTCCCACATCCCAAACATGTCCTCGTAGAAGTTTGCGGCGTAGTAGTCCGGCTTCAGGCCGTTCGCTGCCACGAACTCGTCGATGAAGATCTTGGACCATCCGTTGTCCGGTTTGCCGGCGTTGAAGTAGTCGAAGGACAGGTACAAACCCTCGTACGCCGACCCGGCCAGGTCCGCCGATGACTTGATGTACTCCGGTGCGACCACCGGCTTGTTGATCCCTGAGGTCACGTACTGCTTCATGAAGACGCCGATGTCGTTTCCAAAGATGCCGAGGAATACCACGTCCGGGTTGTCCGACTTGATCTTCTGCAATGCAGCCGAGTAATCGGTGGCACCGATCTTCGCCAACTCATAGAGGCCCATCTGGAGCCCGCCGTCGGTGAGGCGGCGGCGCAGGTCGTCAGAGTTGATCTGATTCAGTGGGCCCAGGTCCCAGTTCACCGAAGATACCTTCTTGACGTTCTTGAACTCCTCCTTGATGAACTTGATCGCACCCGGCCACGTGTCATTCGGCGTGATGGCCCGGGTTCCCCAGAAGTACGGTTTACCCTGTCCGAAGGTCGACGTGCCACCACCGCCGTCGAAGGTGAACATTTTGTACTGCGCGGTTCCCGGCAACATGGCGCCAAGATCGTCGATGTAGGAGGCCAGCTTGGCGGGGACCTTCGCAAAACCCAGTTCCTTGATGGCCTGAACCCCCGCCTGAGGGTCACCGGACTTGTGGTCTTTGGAGATGAGGTTGAATTTCGGTCCCCCGAGCGCCTCAATGTGCTTCACGGCGAGCTTTGCGCCGGCGGACATCGTCCGACCGAAGAACGCGCCAGGGCCGGTGAACGCCAAGACCAGGCCCACGTCGTACTTCAATCCCTTGCCAGCGAACTTCGGGTCGATCGGCCCGATGAAGTCCAGAATTTTCTGTACGTCGGCCGATGCAGCGCCACCTCCCCCGCCTGAAGCTGGCGACGTGCTGCTCGAGCCCCCGCACGCCGCGAGCAACGGGGCGGCCGCGAACGCCGCGCCACCCATGCCGGCGAGCTTCAGCACCTGCCGGCGTGACACCTGGTTTTCCGCCTGCTCCAACTCGTCCTTGCTCATGCGGGTCCTTCCTCGATGGTGGCGCAGCTGCTGCCGCGTCGTCACTGCGTGGGCCGGGTCGGGGCCGACCGCCCCGCTGTACAGGTGCCGAGCGAGCGCACGGTCGGGAGTGTTGCGCACGTCACAATGGGGCCCTCGCAAGCGGCTGTCAACCACCCATCCGTCCCGGCGGGATCTGAGCACCGAAGGCGCCTCAAGGACCGAGGTCCGGATCTCGTCATGGATGCAACTGCCGGGACACGCGGCACGTCGTGGATATACGGGGCCCGACCCGCGCTGCGTGCACGGTGAGACCGTCGCCTCGACGGCATGAACACGCTCCCGGACCGACATCCCGCGGTTGGCAGTTGCACGTGGCGCCGACTGCGGTCACCTTGGTCGCAGCAGGCCCCGTGAGGCTGTCGGTCGGCTGCCACAGGATGCCCGGTCAGAACCAGGCTGACCTCAGTCACGAGGCCGGCTGATGACCGTCGGTGAACTGAACACCGAGCGATCGCTCGGGTTGCGGGATGAGCCTGGACAGGTCACAGTGATGGCCCACCAGTGGTCGAGTCCCCCGGTTCCGCGACGGCCGACCTGATGTAAGGCCTGATCGTCGGGACGTCCGCGGGCCTTCTGAGGGGAAGCGGCATGCTGAAGGGGTCTGTCGCGCATCACCCGGACGACCTCGCTCCGGTCGGTCAGCGTGTTCGCGCCCTGCGCATTGAGCGGGGCATCCGGCTGCGCGAACTGGCGGGCCTGCTGGGGGTCAGTCCTGCGACGGTCAGTGCGGTGGAGACCGGGCGAACGAGGGCGACCCCTGAGCGGCTGGCTCGCATCGCAGATCTGTTCGAGGTCCCTGTCGAGCACTTCGCCCCGGTGCCGGATACGCCTGCCGCCGGCCGACCGGGCGACGTAGCCACGTGGCCTCAGGGCGCCGGCACACGTCGCGGTGACGCCGCCGCACCGACGGTGCCCTCAGACTGGCGTAGCTACCCGCCGCTCGGTCTGGATGCGCCCCTCGCGGGGGCGCTGGCTGCCTTTCTCGAGTTTGGCTACCACGGCGCCACCATGCGGGACGTGGCGCAACGAGCGGGCCTGTCCGTGCCCGGCGTTTATCACTACTACGCCAGCAAGCAGGACATGCTCGTCGCCATCCTGGATCTGACGATGAAAGATCTGCACGCCCGGACCTCGGCTGCACGGGCCGAGGGCAGCAGCGCCGTCGAGCGTTTTGCCCTCCTGGTGGAATGCCTGGCCCTGTTCCACACCCACCGTCGTGAGCTCGGCTTCGTCGGCGCCAGCGAGATGCGCAGCTTGACGCCGGCAGCACGGGAGCACGTCGCTGCAGCACGGCGGGCCCAACAGCGCATGGTCGATGAGGAAGTCGGGTTGGCCGTGCGGGAGGGCGCCTTCCTTACCCCCCAGCCTCACGAGGCTGCCCGAGCAGTCGTGACGATGTGCACGGCCCTGCCACAGTGGTACCGGACGTCAGGCCCGGCCAGCGCAGAGCAGGTGGCGAGCTCATACGTCGAGTTCGCGTTGGATCTCGTGCGCTACGACCGACACCGTCGCGTCCGGTAGCCAAACCAGCTGCAAGCTATGGCGTCACCGCCGAGGAGGGAGCACCTTCCGGTCCTGCAGGACCTGCAACCAGTGACAGAACGACTCCTCGGTATCCCACGTCTGGGTGAAACCGGCCTGCTTAATCTTCACGGTACTGACGAAGGCGGGGGGCGGCTTTTCCGTGGCGCCGTACGCCAGGCAAAAGTCGGCATAATAGGCCGACTCGCCGAGCAAGTCGGCCATGCTGATCGGTCGTAAGCCCTGCTGCTGCACGATGGCGTCCCATACGTCTGCTTTCGCCGGAAGGAACTCCGCCAGGCAGGCCGGCAGGTCCGGTCCCAACTCGACCCCCAGCACCTCAGCCATCGACGGCCAGAGGTCACGCCATTCGAAGACCTCACCGTTGGTCAGGTTGTAGTGCTGTCCATGGGCTGCCGGTTCCGTCGCGGCCCAGCAGATGGCCTTCGCGACCAGTCGTGTGTCGACCGCCTCCCAGACGTAGGGCACGCCACCGGGGAAACCGAAGGGCCGGTCCTCATATTTGCAGATCGCTGCGTAGGCACCGATGACAGGCGGCAGGTTCATCACCACGCCGTAGTTGGGTCCCACAATCAGTTGCGGTCGGAAGATGGTGAAGCGAAACCCTCGCTCGGAGGCTTTCTCGGTAAGGTAGTCCTCCTGCAGCCAGTAGAAGTTTTCGTGGTTGTCGCGGGGATACCGTTCGCGGGCCGGGACCCGCATCGGGTGCAGGTGGATGCCGTAGGCTTTTGTGCCCTGCAGGAGAGTGACGTGTTCCAGGGCCCGGTCGCCCGACAGCGGCTCGACGAGGTTGCGAAGCATCCCGAGATTGGTCTGCATCTGGTCGGCCTGGGTCCACCCGGCGATGAGCCCAGGCTTTTCGAAGACCGCCGTATAGACGATGTGGCTCACATCGCGGATGCCGCCGAAGGCCTTCGCGCAGGCGGCCTGGTCTTGCAAGTCGACCGGCAGGTGCGTAAACGGTCGGTTGCTGAAGACCTCCGGCTTTCGGCGAGAGACGGCGAGGACATTCCAACCCGCATCCAAAAAAGCATCGACGGTCGCGGCACCGACCAGTCCGCTCGCGCCAGCGATGAGCACCGTATTCGTCATGATCCTCCTGGTCGAGTCGGTCCGTTGCCCGGGTGTTCCGGGGACGGCGCGCGCGGGTGTCGGGCTCGCTCGCCACGACAGGGCGGGTGCAGTCGGCCTCCGGAGCTACGGGCCCTTCGAGCGCTCGGTTGTGCACCCGCCGGCCCACCCTGACGGAGAGTTGACGTCGGTGTCAAGGCATCAGGCACAACCTATGAGAACAGCTGTCTCGCGAGTTGCCGGCAACGCGCAGTGAGGTTCATCAGGGGGACGCATCACAAGGGTGATCGCCCGGCCGGCTCACGGTCCTGGAGTTGCGACGGATCGGCTACCAGGAGCTTGCCGACGACCGCCGCCCGCACGCTGGCAAAGACCTGCGCCGGCTCGAGCGCTCCGCAACGGATGGCCACTGCCAGCTCGCCGTCGTCGCGGACGCCCAGCGCCGCGAGGCGTTCCTCGTGTTCGCGGGCGAGCGGCGGACCGAGCAGGAGTTCTCGTTCGACTGTCCGCAGGACGAGCCCGCTGACCCTCGCCAGGAAGCGGTCGTGACCTGACAGCGACAATCCGTCGACGAATTCCCGTACCGCGACGACGAGCTCGTGCGCAGTCGGTCGGTCATGAGGTCCCAGGACCGGCTCGGGACGAACTGTCGGGACGGGCGGGTGCACCTGGCCGCCGGGCAGCAGGTCCAGAAGGTCCAACTCCACCTCAGCAGCTCTTCGACCGATGGCCGCGAGCTCGACCGACCGGACCGTTCCGTCCAGGTGCTTCCGTGCCTGGATGAGACACATCACGCCCCAATCGAGGGTGCAGAAGACCTCCCACCAGTGCAGTGCGGGCATGTCGACCACGGCACCCCCGGCGTCTTCGTACGCCTGGACGAGCTCTTCACGCGTCCCGATTCCGGCAGCCGGCAGCGTGGATCCAAATCGCCAGGAACGCACGCACAGCCAGGCCAAGTCCTGCAGTGGATCCCCGAGATGGGCGAGCTCCCAGTCCAGCACGGCGGCCAGACCATGCTCGTCGACCATCAGATTGCCCAGCCGGAAATCACCGTGCAGTACGACCGGTTGTCGCAGCGCCGGACGGTTGTCGGCGAGCCAGCGCAGGGCGAGCTCGAAGGCGGGGTGCGGCTCGCCGGTGGCGTCGAGTCGCCCGCGGATCACCGCGAGCGGCTCGGCCGCCACCAGACCGGCCACCTGGTCCGGTGTCACGCCCATGTGCAGACGAGCGAGTTGCTCACCGCACTGTCGGAGCAGGTGCGAGCGGGCATCGGCGAACTTCGCATCGCGCAGGATCCGCCGCGCGAGCGTCTCGCCCTCCACCCAAGTTTGAACCAGGAAGCCCGGGCCGGCTGCAACGACCGCAGGGACCGCCAGACCGGCCTGCGCCGCGGCCTTCAGCAGCGCAGCTTCGCGCTCCATGCCCACGCCAGCAGGAGCGCCAGGTGGATCGCGACGCAGCACCAGCCGTCGATCGTCGTGGCGGAAGGCCCACACCTCTCTCGAGGCGCCCCCGAACAGTCGCTGGACGGCATGGATGCGGCCGCCACCCAGGAGGAGCGCAAGCTGCGCTGTGTCGGGTTTTCCCGTCACGCCCAGGGCGGTGCACCGCCTGCCAGCAGGTTGCGCGCCACCACCATCCGGTGGACCTCGTCCGGCCCGTCGTAAATCCGGGCGTAGCGCGCCTCGCGGTACATCCGTTCGAGTGGGGTGTCCCCGGTCACGCCCAATGCACCATGCACCTGGATGGCCCGGTCGATGACGTTGTGCAGCATCCGTGCACCCGAGAACTTGATCATCGAGATCTCGACCCGGGCCTGCTCACCCCGATCCATGGCCCGGGCCGCGTCGATGGTCATCAGCCGGGCAGCCTGGATTTCGGCTGCTGACTCCGCGACGTACCGCTGAATCTCGCCTTTGTCCTTGAGCAGGGACCCGTGCGCATACCGCGTGTTGGCCCGATCGACCATCAACTCGAAGGCCCGCTGCGCCTGCCCCAGCCACCTCATGCAGTGGAAGATGCGCCCAGGACCGAGCCTGCGCTGCGCGATCGTGAACCCCTGACCCCGCTCGCCGAGCAGGTTGTCGCGGGGCACCCGGACGTCGTGGTAGCGGACCTCGCAATGGTCTCCTCCGATGTGCCCCATCGTGGGTACCGCGCGCACGATCTCATAACCTGGTGTCTCGGTCGGTACCAAGATTGCCGAGAAGCGTGAGTACGGCGACGCGGCGTCAGGATCGGTCTTCGCGAACGCAGTGACGAACGCCGCCCGCGACCCATTGCTGGTGAACCACTTGTGTCCATTGATGACCCATTCGTTCCCCTCGAGGACCGCAGAGGTCTGCATCAGCGTCGGGTCGCTGCCGGCGA
>JAYTOZ010000475.1:0-2260 GCA_043747515.1 Frankiales bacterium
GCGGCCACGCACACCGCCACCGCGAGCAGGATCGGCAGCGGGCCTGCGCCGGCTTGCCGGGCGAGCCCAGCCCCGGCGCTGCCCACGAGGACACCGAGCGAGAACGCCCCGTGGCCGATGCTCATCAACCGGCCGTCCTGCGCCCGCTCCCAGGCTGCCGTCGCGGTGTTGACGACGACATCGAGCGCGCCGGTCGTCACCCCCAGCCCGACGAGCAGTGCGATCAACACCGGCAGCGAGGACGCGAGGGCAGCCAGCGGGGCGGCGCAGCCGAAGGCCAGCAGGCATGCCTTGAGCACCCGACCCGCGCCACGGGCATCGGCGACGCGACCGGCGACCGCGGTGGCCGGCAGCGCGGACAACGCGATGGCGGCGAGCGCCAGACCGAGTTGACCGTCGCTGGCGTGCACCTGGCGCTCGACGGCTGGCAGCACCGCGGCCCACGCCCCCCAGAACAACCCGAAGACCGCGTAAGCGAGGACCAGGCCGCGTCGCTCCCTGGAGCTCACCGGGACTGCGAGACCCAGGAGTCGTGCAGCCGCTGATAGGGACCTGGGACGTCCACGAGGTCGCGGTGGGCACCGCGCTGGACGACCACACCCCGGTCGACCACGAGCACCTCGTCGGCGGCCTCGGCGGTCGACAGCCGGTGCGCGATGGTGATCGTCGTGCGTCCCCGGGTCAGCGAGTCGAGCGCCCGGTTGAGCCGGACCTCCGTCGCCGGGTCGACCGCGGAGGTCGCCTCGTCGAGCACGAGCAGGTCAGGGTCCGCGACGTAGGCGCGCGCGATCGCGACGAGCTGGCGCTCACCGACCGACAGCGACTCGCCGCGCTCACCCACCTCGGTCGACAGGCCGTTCGGCAGCTGCTCGAGCCAATCGCCGAGGCCGAGCTCGGTGAACGCCAGGGTGATGTCGTCGTCGGTCGCTTCGTCGCGGCCGTAGCGGACGTTGCCGGCCACCGTGGTGTCGAACAGGAACCCGTCCTGCGGCACCATCACGACCCGCCGGCGCAGCGAGGCGAAGCGCAGCTCACCCAACGGCACCCCGGACAACAGGACCTGACCCCGGGTGGGGTCCATCAGCCGGGTGAGCAACTTGGCGAACGTCGTCTTGCCGCTGCCGGTCTCACCGACCACGGCGACCCGGGTGCGCGGGGCGACCTCGAGGTCGACGTCGTGCAACACGTCGGGACCGCCGGGGTAGGCGAAGGAAACGTGCGAGAAACGCAACGACACCGGGCCAGCGGGCAGGTCGCGGCCGGCGGCTCCCGGGTCTGCCACATCGGTTGGCGTGTCCAGGATGCCGAGCACCCGGCGCATCCCGGCGACGGCGTTCTGCGCCTCGTTGAGGACCTCGGTGACGATCTGTACCGGCTGGACGAACAGCGTCACGAGGAACAGGAATCCGACCAGTCGGCCGACGCTGATGTCGCCGGCGATGCCGAGTTGCACCCCCACCACGATGACCGCCGCGTTGGCCAGCGCGGCGGTCATCTCGCCGCTGCAAAAGGTGGTGGCCGAGATGGTGAGCGCTCTGGTCTGGGCGACCTTCGTGTGCTCGACCGCCGCGTCGATCCGGGTGCCGGTGCGGTCCTGCACGCCGTAGGCGCGGATCACCTGGGCCCCGACGACGGACTCGGCGACCGCGCCGAGCATCTCACCGACCCGCTCGCGGACCGCGCGGTAGGCGGTCTGGAGGCGCTTCTGGAAATGCCGCACCGCGTAGACCAGCGGCAGGAAGCAGACGTAGACCACCAGGGTGAGCTGCCATGACCAGAACAGCATCAGCAGGGTGGCCAGCAGTACCTGGGCGGCCGACACGATGCACAGCAGCCCGCCGTACTGCATGAAGGTGCTGATCGTGTCGACGTCGCCGGTCACCCGGGACACCAGCGACCCGCGCCGCTCGGAAGCCTGGTGCAGCATCGACAAGTCGTGCACCCGGCGGAACGCCGCGACCCGCAGTGCGGCGAGACCGTTCTCGGTGGTGCGGTACAGCCGCACGTTGGTGAGGTAATTCGCGACCGCCGTGACGAGGACCGCGAGGGCGGCGAGCCCGCAGGCCAGCCGCACCAGGGCGAGGTCGGGGCCACCCGGACCCTTCAGCCCGTGGTCGATGGTCTGCTGCACCGCGATGGGTACGACGACCCGGCCGCCGGTCGCGACGACGGCGAGCGTCAGGGTGGTGGCCAGCCCGGCCCGGAACTCCGGCGCGAGCCGCATGCCGTGCGCCAGGGTGGCAAGGGTGCCGCGCTCAGC
>JAYTOZ010000476.1:0-4555 GCA_043747515.1 Frankiales bacterium
TGCTGCACGACATCGGCAAGCCGATGACCCGACGCAACGAAGCCGATGGCGGTGTGTCGTTCCACCATCATGAAGTCAAGGGTGCGCACCTGGCCCGCAAACGACTCAAGGCGCTGACCTTTCCCAAAGACGTCGTCGAGGCCGTCTACCGGCTGACCGAGCTGCACCTGCGCTTCCACGGCTACGGCAAAGGCGAGTGGACCGACTCCGCGGTGCGCCGCTACGTCACCGACGCGGGGGACCAGCTGGACCGGCTGCACAAGCTCGTCCGGTCGGACTGCACCACGCGCAACCGCCGTCGCGCGGCTGCCCTCGCGGCGTCCTACGACGACTTGGAGGCGCGGATCGCGTCCCTGGCCGAGCAGGAGGAACTGGGCCGGATCCGTCCCGACCTCGACGGCACCGCGATCATGGCGCTGCTCGGCCTCCCGCCGGGGCCGGCCGTCGGTGCGGCGTACAAGCACCTGATGGCGGTGCGGATGGAGCGCGGGCCGCTCCCGCCGGCCGAGGCCGAGGCCGAGCTGCGCGCCTGGGCGGCCACGCACGTCGGGTAGGCATCAGCGCAGGACGACGACCGGCTCTGGTGGTTCGTACGGCGCCCGGCGGTGCGTCAGCAGGCCGTAGCTGAGCGCGGTCACGGCGTAGCCGCCGGCGACCACCGTGATGACGACGTAGCTGCGCCCCGACGACGGCACCAGCAGGGCCGCCGCCGCGGCAGCCGACACGAAGCTGAGGTTGAACAGCGTGTCGTAGAAGGAGAACACCCGGCCGCGGAAGTCGTCCTCGACGCTCTCCTGCACCAGCGTGTCGACACAGATCTTGGCGGCCTGCGCGGCGAAACCGAGCCCGAGCGCGGCCACCAGGAACGCCACGTGCGTGTACGGCGCACCGAACGCGACCTCGACGACGGCCGCAGCCCCGAACACGCTGGTGATCCACGCCTGCGTCCCGGTGCGCCGGGTCACCCGCGGGGTGACGAGCGCGGCGAGCAGGCCGCCGACAACCGACGCGGTGACCACCTCACCCAGGCCGATGAAGGCCTTCGCGGGCGTGGCGAACCCTTTGCCGAGATAGCCCTGTTTGCCGTAGAGCAGCAGCGTCGCGACAAAGGACAGGCCGTAGAAGAAGCGGTGCGCGCTGATCGCGGCGAGCGCGCGCGCAGCCGGCCCGCGCTCCGCGACGTGCCGGGCACCGGCAGTGAGCCCGCTGACGACAGCGGCGACGGCGTCGCGGAGCCGGACGTGCTCGGGCTGATCGTCTGGGCCGAAGCGGTCGGGGGCGACCGTCCGGGCGACCAGCGCCGCAACGACGTAGACGGCTGCGGCGAGCAGCGCGGAGTGGCTGGCTCCCGTGTCGCCGGTGCCGAAGACGGAGCGCAAGCCGGCGGCCAGGCCGCCACCGAGCGCCGCGGCGCCGCCACCGAGCGTCGTGGTGAACGAGTTGGCCGTGACGAGGGTGCGGCCCGATACGACGTGCGGCAGCGACGCGGACAGCCCGGAGAGCACGAACCGGTTGCACGAGATGATCACCAGGGTCAGGGCCACGACCGCCGGACTCGTCGGTCCGAACCCGGCCAGCAGCGGCGCGAGCAGCACGATCAGCGCGGCCCGGCTGAGGTTGGTCACGAGCAGCACCCGCTGCCGGCGCCAACGGTCGAGAAAGACGCCGGCAAACGGCCCTACGACACTGAACGGCAGCAGCAAGGTGGCAAAACCGACGGCCGCCTCGGTCGCGGTCGTGGCGCGATTCGGGTCGAAGAACACCGCGCTCACCAGCGCCGCCTGGAACAACCCGTCGGCGAACTGGCCGGACAGCCGGAGCCCGAGCAGTCGGCGGAAGTCGGGCTCGGCCAGCAGCTCGCGGACCGCGTGTCTGCCCTTCACCGCCCGCCCGCGCCCATGGTCTGAGCGTAACCGGGCGGGTACATGCAACGGCCCGGCGTCCCACGAGGGGCAGCGCCGGGCCGTCGTACGTCGGGCAGGAGCTAGTCGGTTGCGACCTCGGCCTCGTGTGCGGCGTGCTCGCCGACGCCCTCACCGTTGATCCAGGCCTCGAGCGCGGGGCCGGCGATGTCGTCCCGGACCTGCTTGGGCGGGGACTTCATGAAGTAGGTGCTCGCCGCGTGCACCGGTCCACCCTCGCCGCGGTCCATGGCGATCTTGGCGCAACGCACCGCGTCGATGATGACGCCGGCGCTGTTGGGGGAGTCCCACACCTCGAGCTTGTACTCCAGATTCAGCGGGACGTCGCCGAACGCGCGGCCCTCCAGGCGGACGTAGGCCCACTTGCGGTCATCGAGCCACGGGACGTAGTCCGACGGGCCGATGTGCACGTTGCGCTTGCCCAGATCGTGCTCAAGGTTGCTGGTGACGGCCTGGGTCTTGGAGATCTTCTTGGACTCCAGGCGGTCGCGCTCCAGCATGTTCTTGAAGTCCATGTTGCCACCGACATTGAGCTGGTAGGTGCGGTCCAGGATGACGCCGCGGTCCTCGAAGAGTTTGGCCATGACGCGGTGCGTGATGGTTGCGCCGACCTGGCTCTTGATGTCGTCACCGACGATCGGCACGCCGGCCGCGCGGAACTTCTCGGCCCACTCGGGGGTGCCGGCGATGAAGACCGGGAGGGCGTTGACGAAGCCGACCTTGGCATCGATGGCGCACTGGGCGTAGAACTTCGCCGCCTGGTCCGAACCGACCGGCAAGTAGCAGACCAGGACATCGACCTTGGCGTCCCGCAGCGCCTGCGTGACGTCGACCGGGGTCTCGTCGCTCTCCTCGATGGTCTCGCGGTAGTACTTACCGAGCCCGTCGAGGGTGGTGCCGCGCTGGACGACAACATCCATCGGCGGGACGTCGGCAATTTTGATGGTGTTGTTCTCGCTGGCGAAGATGGCCTCGGAGAGGTCGCGACCGACCTTCTTGGCGTCGACGTCGAACGCGGCGACGAACTCGACGTCGCGGACGTGGTAACCGCCGAGCTCGACGTGCATGAGACCGGGGACGCGGACCGCGGGGTCGGCGTCGCGGTAGTACTCGACGCCCTGGACCAGCGACGCTGAGCAGTTGCCGACGCCGACGATGGCCACGCGGATGGGCTTGCGGACGGAACCCATTCGGGCGCTCCTTCTGTCAGGGGTGGGGGACATCATGTGTCGTTCTGGTGATGCTGGGAGGGCTTTTCGTGCTGTCGTCGCTCGGTCTCGATCAGCTCGGTGAGCCAACGGACCTCGCGGTCGACCGACTCCAGCCCGTGTTCCTGCAGCTGGCGCGTGTAGGTGTCGAGCCGCCCGCGGGTCCGGGCGAGCCCGGAGCGGACGCCTTCGCGGCGCTCCTCGAGCCGTGAGCGCCGGCCCTCCAGGATGCGCACCCGCACCTCGGGGTCGGTCTGGGAAAAGAAGGCGAAGTGGACGCCGAACGTCTCGTCCTCCCATGCCGAGGGACCTGCCTCGGCCAGCAACTCGGTGAAACGCTCCTTGCCATCGGCGGTGAGTTTGTAGACGACCTTGCCGCGCCGCCCGGTGAGTGGCGGCGCGCCAGCGACCACCTGGGCGTCGCCCTCGTCCTCGGCGATCCACCCGGCGTCCCTCATCCGGCGAAGGGTTGGATAGAGCGAGCCGTAGGAGAAGGCCCGGAAGGTGCCGAGCGTGGCCTTGAGTCGTTGGCGCAACTCATAGCCATGCAGCGGCGCTTCGTGCAGCAAGCCAAGGACGGCGAGCTCGATCACCTGACGTCCCTCCGCTGCAACCTCACCACTGTCGGTGCGATGTATCGGTGCGATACATCGCCCTGGCATGGATGACACTACGTCGGGGCAGCGGCCGATGCAACAGGGGGGGTCCACGAGGTGAACGGCTGGGGTCACCCGACTACCCCGGCGCTGTCGTAGCGTTTGCTGGGTGGCGGCACCTCGGGGCATCTGGCGTGATGTGGTGGACCACGCGCTCAACCGCCGGGCCGCCCTGGCCGACCTCGCGGCCGGGCGGATCAGCCGACTGGATGCCTGCGACGCCTCCCCCTACCTCCAGCGGGCGGCCCAGACCCTCGGCGCGAGCACCGGCCGGCCGTGTCCGGTCTGCCGGCGCGAGCCGCTGCGGGAGGTGCTCTGGGTCTACGGCGCGGCGCTCGGGGACGCAGACGGTTCGGCGCGCACCTCGGAACAGGTGGTCGTGCTGGCCGGGGAACGGCCCGACTTCGCCGTCTATGAGATCGAGGTATGTCTGGCCTGCGCTTGGAACCACCTTGTGCGGACCTGGCGAGCCGGTACGCCGGGGACGGCCCCAGCCCGGCGCAGCCGGCGCTCCGTGGCCGACCCGTGACGTCGATCATGGTGTGGCCGCCGTGGCGCTGGGCGAGACTGGACGCATGCGGCGCCTGAAAAACCTCGGTTGGAAGAAGTTGCTCGCACTCGGCGTCGGCTCGCTGGTGCTGCTGCTCGTCGCCTTCGTCGGCATCGGCTACGCGCTCACCACGGTGCCCAAACCGTCGGAGCTGGCAACCGCCCAGGCCACCCGCGTGCTGTATGCCGGCAGTGGCGGGGAGATCGGGCGAATCGGCAA
>JAYTOZ010000477.1:0-6210 GCA_043747515.1 Frankiales bacterium
GCGTGCGACACGATCGCGCGGAACCGGTCGGTGTGCCCGGCGATCCAATTCGCCATGTACCCCCCGAACGAGCCGCCCATCATCGCGGTGCGGTCACCGTCCAGGTCGGTGCGCTCGAGTGCCGCGTCGGTCAGGCGCATGACATCGGTGAATGTCGAGCCGCCCCACTCCCCCCAGCCGCGGGCGATGAAATCCCGGCCGTAGCCGGTCGACATCGACGGGTCGGGCAGCAGCACGGCATAACCCTGCGCCGCCATCAGCCATGGACACCAACGCCAGGACCAGGCGTTCCACGAGCCGAGCGGGCCACCGTGCACCCACAGCAGCAGCGGGTGCGGCCCGGCGCCCTCGGGCAGCACCAGCCAACTCCGCAGGGGGCTGCCGTCCTCGGCGACGGCGGTCACCTCGGTGAGCGTGCCCGGTACGGCGTACGCGTCGGTCGGGCCTTGGAGCACCGTCGGCTGCTGTCCCGCGGCGACGGCATCGAGCCGCACCGGCGTCGGCGCACGGTCGATCGAGGAGCGGATCGCGTAGAGGTGGCCGCCGTCCGAGGCGACGCACAGGTCGGTGTAGGAGCCGGCGTCCGCGGTCAGGCGGACGACCTCGCCGCTGGCGACGTCGATCCGGAAGACCGGGCTGGCCCCCCCGTCGTCGGCCGTCACGAGCAGCGCGGTGCCGTCGGCCGACCAGCGGCGGTCCGACACCCAGCGATCCCAGCCTGGGGCGACATCGCGGGGCACGTGCGACCCGTCGACGGGCGCCACGACCAGGCGCTGGTCCCCAGGGTCATGCGGCGTGCTCAGGGTGACGTGGGTGAGGGCGACCTGGCTGCCGTCCGGCGACAGCCGCGGCGCCTCGAACTCCTCCCCCACCGTGTCGAGCAGGACCCGGCGGACCCCGGTCGCGACGTCGATCACGACCAGCACCGACCGCCGGGCGCCGTGCGGCTCGGCGACGTACCAGGTGCTGACAACAGTCGAGCCGTCCGCGCTCACGTCGTACGACGCCTGGTCGAGCGCCCGACCCGGCTCGGGCGTCAGGTCGGTCCAGCTGATCGCCCCGTCCGCGGGGACTGCGCCGATCAGCAGGCGCGGTGCAGCCGGACCGAGATCGTGGTCCCAGTGCCGCACCGGGTAGCCGGTGTGCAGGATGGCGCTGACTTTGCTGTCCGTGCGGGCCTTGCGCCGCTGCTCGTCGTCGGCGCCGTCGGAGGCACCCGGCATGGTCGAGCTGGCCACCAGCACGGCGGCGCCCGTCCGGGCCGCAACCGGACCATCGACGCCACCCGCGCGCTTGCCGACGATGCGCGCCTCGCCGCCGCCACTTGGCAGCAGCCACAGCGCTGCCGGGGCGTCGTCGGTGCTCCCCTCGACATCGGGGTCCAGCCGGCCAGACGCGAACAACACGTCGCCACCCGCGGTGAAGACCGGGCCGGTCTCGCCCTTCGCGCCGCGGGTCAGCCGATGGGCCGGCTTGGATCCGGTCGGGTCCACCTCCCACAGTGCGCTGACGAAGCGGGTGCCTCTGGGGTCGAGTGTGGTCACGGTGGTGACGAGCCGCGTGCCGTCCGGGCTGAGGGCGAGACCGGCGGTTCGTGGCAGCGCGGCAAAAACCCCGAGGTCGGAGTAGTGGGAGGACATGCTCATGTCCTTATCACGCGGGCGGCCGAGACGCGGCTCGGAGCTATTTCCCGGCCGTCTCCTGGCCGGTGGACAGCGCGGCGATGAAGGCTTCCTGGGGCACCTCGACGCGGCCGACCATCTTCATCCGCTTCTTGCCCTCCTTCTGCTTCTCGAGCAGCTTTCGCTTCCTGGTGATGTCACCGCCGTAGCACTTGGCGAGCACGTCCTTGCGGATCGCCCGGATGTTCTCCCGGGCGATGACGCGCGCGCCGATGGCCGCCTGGATCGGCACTTCGAACTGCTGCCGCGGGATCAGCTCGCGGAGCTTGGTCGCCATCGACGTGCCGTAGGCGTAGCTCTTGTCCTTGTGCACGATCGCGCTGAAGGCATCGACAGGCTCCCCCTGCAGCAGGATGTCGACCTTCACAAGCTCACTCGCCTGCTCACCGGCCGGTTCGTAGTCCAGGCTGGCGTATCCCTTGGTGCGCGACTTCAACTGGTCGAAGAAGTCGAAGATGATCTCGCCGAGGGGCAATGTGTAGCGCAGCTCGACCCGGTCCTCGGACAGGTAATCCATGCCCTGCAGCTGCCCCCGGCGGGCCTGGCACAGCTCCATCACGGCGCCGACGTAGTCGCTCGGCAGCAGCAGCATCGCCTTGACGACAGGCTCGTGCACCTCGGCGATCTTGCCGCCCGGCCAGTCACTCGGGTTGGTCACGACGTGCTCGAGGCCGTCTTCCATGACGACCCGGTAGACGACGTTGGGCGCAGTCGAGATGAGCGCCAGTCCGTGTTCGCGCTCGAGTCGCTCCCGGACGATCTCCAGGTGCAGCAGGCCGAGGAAGCCGACCCGGAAGCCGAACCCCAGCGCGGCGCTGGTCTCCGGCTCGTAGACCAGCGCGGCATCGTTCAGGCGCAGCTTGTCAAGGGCCTCGCGCAGGGCCGGGTATTCGCTGCCGTCGAGGGGATACAGCCCCGAGAACACCATCGGCCGTGGGTCGCGGTAGCCGCCGAGCGAGCTGGTCGCGGCGTTGCGGACGGTGGTCAGGGTGTCGCCCACGCGCGCCTGCCGGACGTTCTTGACGCCGGGGATGACGTAACCGACCTCGCCCGCGGACAGCGTCTCGGTCGGCATCATCTCCGGGCTCACGACGCCGACCTCGAGGATCTCGTGGGCGTTCTGCGTCGACATCATCAGCCCGCGGTCCTTGGTCGACAGCTGCCCGTCGAACACCCGCACGTAGGTGATCACGCCGCGGTAGGCGTCGTAGACACTGTCAAAGATCATCGCGCGGGCCGGCGAGTCGACGCTGCCGAGCGGCGCCGGGATGTCCCGGACGATCGTGTCGAGGACGTCCCGGACCCCCTGGCCGGTCTTGGCGCTGATCCGAAGGACGTCGTCAGGCTCGCAGCCGATGATCTTTGCAAGCTCCTGGGCGTACTTGTCGGGTTGCGCGGCCGGCAGGTCGATCTTGTTCAGCACGGGGATGATGTGCAGGTCGTTCTCCAGGGCCAGATAGAGGTTGGCGAGGGTCTGCGCCTCGATCCCCTGCGCCGCGTCGACGAGCAGCAACGCCCCCTCGCAGGCCGCGAGGCTCCGACTCACCTCGTAGGTGAAGTCGACGTGCCCAGGGGTGTCGATCATGTGCAGCACGTAGTCCTTGCCGTCGCTGGCGGTCCACGGCAGCCGGACGTTCTGGGCCTTGATGGTGATGCCGCGCTCGCGCTCGATGTCCATCTTGTCGAGGTACTGCGCGCGCATCTGGCGGGCATCGACGACTCCGGTGACCTCGAGCATCCGGTCGGCCAGGGTCGACTTGCCGTGGTCGATGTGGGCGATGATGCAGAAGTTCCGGATGATCCGGGGGTCCGTCGTGGGCACGCGCCAGTCTACGGTCGAAGGTCGGCCTGAGCTCGTCGGCTGCGCGTGCGGTCGTCCTGCTAACCTAGCCCGAACCGCGAGCAGTTGCGGTGCTGCTGCCAGCCCACCCCGACGAACATCCGAGGACATCCCCGCGTGGCGAACATCAAGTCTCAGATCAAGCGCATCAAGACCAACGAGAAGGCGCGACTGCGCAACAAATCGGTCAAGAGCTCGCTGAAGACAGCTGTCCGCAAGTTCCGCGAGGCCGCCGACGCAGGCGACGCCGCCGCCGCCAGCAGGTTGCTACAGGCCGCGAGCCGTCAGCTCGACAAGGCCGCCAGTAAGGGCGTCATCCACGCCAACCAGGCCGCCAACCGCAAGTCGGCGATGGCGAAGAAGACCGCCAGCCTGGCTGGGACCAGCACGGCCGCCTGACCGCAGCAACGTCGCGACGCCGTGCCCCCCTTCTGGTGCACGGCGTTGTTGTGTCCTCATCCATCGGGCGTACGTCGCGGCAGGAGCCCGGCAACCAGGTCATGGCTCTTGACCACGGCGGCAACAGCTACCGGCAGGACGAGCAGGGTCCACGCGGTCGCCAGGTCGGCCAGCACGAGCAGCAGGGCGACCACCGGGGCGCCGGCGTCCAGCGCGGCCCGCTGCCAGGGGTTCGGGTGGAGGTGTTGCAGCCGTAACAGGCCGGGCCTGCGCGGCCGCTCGTTCACCGCCCGGACGCCCGGGCCTGCACGACCGCCAACAGCGCGCGCTCGACCGCGTAGGCCTGATCGGCAGCCCCACCTTTGACGTCACCGTCCGCGACGGCCACCGCTCGCAGCGCGTCCGACAGCCCCTCGGGTCGCCAGCCGCGCGCTTGCCGCTGGGTCTTCTCCACCTTCCACGATGGCATCCCCAGCTGCCCGGCGAGCACTGAAGCGGGGGCTCGGCCGGCTGACGCGACCATCGCGACCGAGCGCAAGGTGCTCGCCAACGCACTGGTCACCAGGACGTTGGCGAGCCCGGTCGCCTGACCCCAGCGGGCCAGCTCGAGCGCCCCCGCGAGGTCACCGTCGACGGCCCGGTCGGCGATGGCGAAGCCACTGGACTCTGCCCGGCCCCGGTGGTAGCGGGCAACGACCTGCTCGGTGATCGGCCCATCGGTGTCGCTGAGCAGCTGACCCGCTGCCGAGCAGAGCTCGCGCAGGTCGTTGCCGACCGCGTCGAGCAGCGCAGTGACCGCCTCCTCAGCGACCTGGCGACCGTCCGAGCGCAGCTCGGCACGCACGAGGTCACGGCGCTCGCTGGCCTTGGTGATCTTTGGTGCGTCGACGCGCCGGGCGCCGGCGGCGAGCAGCGACGTCACCAGGGCCTTGCCTTTGGCGCCGCCGGCGTGGACGACGACGAGGACCACCTCGGGCAAAGGATCCTGGGCATAGGCGACGACCTCCGCCGCCGTCTCCTTCGCGAGGTCCTGACCGGCCCGGATGACCAACACCCGCTCGTCGCCGAACAGCGACGGACTGAGCACCTCGGCGAGGTCGCCGGGCCCCAGCGCGGTGGCCTCCAGATCGCGGACGTCGACATCGGCGCACCTGGCGCGGGCTGCCCGGACGACAGCCGCGACGGCCCGGGACACCAGGAGCTCCTCATCGCCCACGACGAGCGTCAACGGGGCCAGCAGCGCAGGGGTCGGCACGCGGGCATCGTCGCACGGCGTCACCATCGGACGGCGTCAGGTGGCGACCGCCCCACGGGTTCGGGGTCGGCTCGCGACGGTGTCCCAGCGTCGCACTCGGTCATCACCGAGCTCGGCAGGCCAAGGACGAACGGTGACAGCAGCCGATGGGAGCTCCCAACCGTCGCCGGGACGGCTCGCAGGCGTCGCTCGGCGCCGAGCTTGGGGCCGCGGGTCACCCCCTCACCGTCGTGTCCCACCGAAGCCAGCCGGCCGGCCGAGGCGACGACGGCCACGTCGCCGTCCCGGTCGCTGCGGTAGGTGCGCGCCCCGTCGTCCTCGAGTCGCTGAAGCGTGCCTGGTGACGGGTGCCCGTATGGGTTGCCAGCCCCGACCGGGGTCAGGGCCACCCGCGCCCCGACGGCGTCGAGGAAGGCCGGGCTCTGTTTGGCACTGCCGTGGTGCGGGACCTTCAGCACATCGGCCCGGACGTCGATCGCCCGGTCGAGCAGCGACTGCTGTGCAGCGCCCTCGAGGTCACCGGCGAACAGCACCCGCCCCCCGGGCACGTCGAGCCGCAGCACGATCGAGGAGTTGTTCGGATCGCTGTCGGTCCCGTGCCTGGCGGTGGCGTCCAGCACCTCCCAGCTGACCTCGCCGACCCGGCGTACCTCGCCGATCTCGGCCCGGACCACCGGGATGCGCCGGGCTGCGGTCCACCGCACCAGCCGGTCGCGTTCGACCGCCGGCTCGTCGAGCGGACCGATCTGGACCGCACCGACCTCCCGGCCGCGCAGCAGACCGGGCACCCCTTCGACGTGGTCGGCGTGCAGGTGGGTGAGGACGAGCAGCGCGATGCGGGAGATGCCGAGCCGCCGCAGGCAGCGGTCGATCGCGCGGGGGTCCGGCCCGGTATCGACGACCAGCGCCGTGCCTGGCCCAAGACGTACGACGTGACCGTCGCCCTGGCCGACGTCGCAGGTGACCATCACCCAGCCAGGTGGTGGCCAGGCCGGCCGGGTCACCGTCAGTGCGACGGCTGCGACAAGCGTGCC
>JAYTOZ010000478.1:0-5420 GCA_043747515.1 Frankiales bacterium
GCCGATCCGCACGACGAGGCGCACCTCGTCGCCTTCGAGCAGGGCGCCCGGGTCGTCTTCGGCGAGCTGGAGCTGCACCGCAGCAACCCGCTGCTGCACCTGGAGAACCTCGACCTGTCGTGCTACGACCGGGACTACGCCCCAGCGACCGACCGGTCCAGGGCCCGGCGGGCACACCTCGACCGGTGGCCGGAGGCGGTCGAGGTGGCCGTGCGCACGCTCGACGCCGTCACCGCCCCGGTCGCCACCGCCCTGCTGCCCGCCTCCCGCGGGCTCGCCGCCGGGCTCGACCCGGACAGCGACGCCGCGGCGCTGGTCGCCCACGGCCGGCTCGTCGCCCACCTCGAATTGCTCGCCCGCACCGGCAACCCCGATGCGAGTATCGGTGGCCCCGCGCTCGCCCGCCTGATGGGCGTCGGTGAGGCGCTCGAGGTCGACCTGTCGGCCTTGGCCGACACCGCGGACGCCGAACGCGACCGGCTGCAGGCACTGCTCGCCGACGCCTGCGACCGGCTCGCGCCCGGCCGACCGGTCGCCGAGCTCATCGCGGAGCTGCTCGCCGACCATCCCGATGCCGGCGGCGTCCTGGACGAGGCCCGCCAGCAGGTCCAGGAGGTGTTGGCCTTCAGCCGCGAGCACGACCTCGCGCCGTGGCTCGACGGCGAGTGCCTGGTCGGACCCGCACCGCCGTCGCGGTCCTGGGCGATGGCGATGATGGCCTGGGCCGCCCCTGAGGAGGCCGACGCCCCGTCGTACTACTGGGTGACGCCACCGGACCCGTCGTACTCCGAGCAGGACACCGAGAGCTGGCTCTCGGTGTTCAGTCGCACCACGCTGCCGACCATCACTGCGCACGAGGTCGCCCCCGGCCACTACGCGCACGGCCGGTCGCTGCGCCGCGCGCCCACCGCCGAGCGGCGGATCCTGCAGTCGATGACCTTCGCTGAGGGCTGGGCGCACCACGTCGAGGAGGTCATGGTCGAGGAAGGTTTCCGCGCCGACGACCCACGCTTCGCAATCGGGGTCTTCCTCGAGGCGCTGATCCGGGTGACCAGGCTGACCTGTGCGATCGGGCTGCACACCGGCGCGATGACCGTCGCGGACGCGGCGGCGCGCTTCACCGAGGATGCCCACCACGGCGGCTCCGCGGCGATGTCGGAGGCCCAACGCGGCACCTTCGACCCCAACTACGGGTGCTATACGTGGGGCAAGCTGGCCATCCGTGACCTGCGCGACCAGGCTCGCGCGCAGTGGGGTGACAGCTGGTCGCTGCCGCGGTTCCATCGCGCGATGCTCGAGCTCGGCAGCCCTCCGCTCGGCCTGCTCGGCGCCGCGCTCGAACGCGGCTGAGCCCGCGCCCTGCGCTGGATCAGGCCGCAACACGCCCGCCTGTCAGGCGCCCGATCCAGCGCAAGCGCGTTGGTCGGCGGCCGCGTCAGCGCCAGGCGAGCACGTTGGCGGCCTTGGCATCGGGGCGCCAGGCACCGGTCTTGGCGGTCCAGGTCTGCCCGGAAAGGCTCACCACCGTCACGCCGTACGCCGAGGCATGGGCGATCAGCCAGGCGGCCGAGGCCCAGGTGCGTGCGGCGCCGGTGCGGGTCAGCCCGCCGGGCCCGAGCTCAAGGACAGCGGTCTGTTCCAGCGCGGGGACGGGCCGGCGGACGGGTCGGAACCGGCAGGCCAGCCCGGCGGGCACCTCACCGGTGAAGGCACGAGCGAGCCCGCGGGCCTGGTCCTCCCATTGGGCGTAGGCGTCGGGCGCGCCACTGCGCTGGACCCGTTGGGCTGCCTGGGTCAGCGGCAGCGACGCCCAGCCGGGCACCTTGACGAGCCTGCGGTAGAACGCCGCCGACGACAGGCGGGGCACCCGGAGCATGGCCGGCGGGCCCCACCCCTGCGAGGGCCGCTGCTGGAACAGCCCGACCGAGTCGCGGTCGCCGTAGGACAGGTTGCGCAGCTTGGACTCCTGCAGCGCGGTCGCAAGCGCAACGGTGACCGCGTGGTTGGGCAGCCCGAGCCGCTGTCCGACCGCGGCGATCGTCGCGGCGTTCTGCGCCTGCTCGACGGTGAGGACGAAGGCCCCGGCGGTGCACTGCGGTACGGCGGCCGGGCGGGCGCCGGACCCGCACCCGGCGAGGGCCAGGCCACCGGCCAGCAGGGCGGTGAGGCCTCGGCGACGCAGGCGGGCAGTCACCGCTCCAGCGTAGGTGTCAGCGGCGGCGGACCTGCACCGTGACGAGCTCGGCTGCGGCGTAGAGCAGCAGCAGCGCGGCGTACCCGCTGGGCTCGTTGAACAGCGCGATCTGCTGGCCACGCTGGGCGACAAACAGGGCGCCGGACAGCAGCACCGACAGCGCGACGCCGGTCAGCGAGGCGACGACCCCGAGCCGGGCGAGCCCGGCGAGCACCAGCACGCCGAGGCCCATGCCGAGCATGTGCGCGGCCGACTCCGGCAGGTGCAGGTCGGCGAGCGTCGGCGAGTACAGCGCCAGGTTGCCGAGCCCCCAGCCGGTGACGACCAGCGCCGGTGCCCACAACGCCCCGGCCCGGCCGCCCGCGACGGCCCCGGCCAGATAGCCCAGGCCGGTCAGCAGCGGCACGTCCCGGAACTGCGCACGGCCGCTGTCGAGCAGGACGTACACGACGACCGCGGCGGCGGCCAGCGCGAAGGCCCGGCGCCCGGCGTGGTCGGCTTCTCGGGCGCCCTGTCGTGTCATCGCACCATCGTTTCAGGCCGCCCCTTGTCCGCCGTGCCAACGGTCTGGTACGCATTGGCCCCACCGCTCCGGCACGGGAGGCCGCATGAGCCAAGACGACGAGCTGCGCCAGCTGGAGTCGGTGCGCAGTGAACTGCTCCGCGAGTTCGGGACCCGGGCCGAGGACGTCAACGCCCGCTTCGACGCGATCATCCACGAGTTCGACGGCGCGCCGGTCCGGACCTTCGTGCCGGTGCTGGCGCGGCGACGCGCCCGCGAGGAGCTGTCCCACGGCCACTGACGGTGGCGCGACGCCGACCACCTCGTCGCTGGAGGTCGAGCGCAAGTACGACGTCGACGCGGCCCAAGCAGTCCCGGACCTGGCCCAGCTGCCAGGCGTGGGGTCGGTCACCGCCGAGCGGGTGCACGCCCTGAGAGCGACCTACTTCGACACCGCCGACCTGCGGCTGCGCGCCGCCGGGATCACGCTGCGCCATCGAACCGGCGGCACCGACGCCGGGTGGCATCTCAAGCTCCCCGCAACCGGCGGCCGCGAGGAGGTGACCGTCGAGGCGCCCGCGGGAGCCGTCCCGGAGGCCCTCGCCAGGCTCGTTCTGTCGCGCAGTCGCGGGCGTGCGCTCGCACCGGTGGCGCGGCTCTCGACCCGCCGGGTGACGCAGCGCCTGGTCGGCTCGGACGGCGAGCTACTGGCCGAGTTCGCCGACGACTCGGTCTCCGGCCGGACGTTGCCAGGCGGTGCGGCGCTCGTCTGGCGCGAGTGGGAGGTGGAGCTGCTGGGCGGCGACCCAGCTTTGCTCGACATCGTGCAGGCGCACCTGACAGCGGCCGGCGCGGCCCTGTCGACGTCGTCGTCAAAGCTGGGCCGGGTCCTGCCGGCGCCCGCCGACCGCACCGGGCCCCGACCCTGGTGGGCCGCGGGGAAGGGGCGGCGGCCGGGCACCGCCGGCGCTGCAGTGCAGGCCCACCTGGCCGCGCAGGTTGCCGAGCTGGTGCGCGCCGACCCGATGGCGCGACGCGATCTGCCCGACGCCGTCCACGCGATGCGGGTGGCGACCCGCCGGCTGCGCAGCGCCCTGACGACGTTTCGACCGTTGGTCGACCGGGCCCAGACCGATCCGCTCCGCGTCGAGTTACGGTGGCTGGCCGGCGCCCTGGGCGCGGCTCGCGACGCCGAGGTGCTGCACGCCCGCCTGCTCGCGCTGGTCGCCGCCGAACCATCCGAGCTCGTGCTCGGACGCGTGCAGGCCCGCATCGAAACGGCCATGACCACCCGCCACGAACGCGCCCACGAGCAGCTGCGCACGGCCCTGGACTGCGAGCGCTATCTGCAGCTGCTCGACGCGCTCGACGCGCTCGTCGCCGAACCGCCCTTCCTGGACCCGGCGCGCAAGGACGCCGAGGCGGCGCTGGCCCCGCTGCTGCGCCGGACCTGGCGACGCCTTGATCGGTCCATGGCAGCGGCGGACCGCGCGACCGGTCCCCGCGTGCACGAGCTGCTGCACGAGGTCCGCAAGGATGCCAAGCGGGCCCGCTACGCCGCCGAGGCGGTCCGGCCGGTGTTCGGCCGGCCGGCCCACCGATTCGCCACCGCAATGGAGCAGCTGCAGGAGTCGCTCGGCGACGTGCAGGACGGCGTCGTGAGCCGCGAGGTCCTGCGCGAGCTCGGCGCTCGTGGCCACCTGGCCGGCGAGAACGGCTTCACCTTCGGGCGACTGCACGCCCTGGAGCAGGCCCGCGCCGAGGCGGCGGTCCTGCGCTGGCCGCAGGCCCGCGCGTCGGTGTCCCGTCGGCGGCTCCGACACTGGTTCGACGGCTGACCGTTGGTCAGCTCACCAGCAGCCCGGCGACCTCGGCCCACAGCTCGGCGTACGCCAGGGCGGCTCGGCTCGTCGGCTCGCTGACCACGACCGGCCGGCGGGTCAGCCCCATCCGCTCGACCGAGCTCGACGCGGGGACCCAGCCGGTGAGGACCGCCGTCGAGCGCTGCAGCAGCTCGGCCCGCACCTCGGCATGCAGCCGCTTGCGGCCGTCCACCATCGAGAAGAACGGGCAGATGCGGGGCCGCGCGCGCCCGGCAAGAAAGGCCTCCAGCTGCTCGAAGGTGCGTAGCGACAGGGGGGTGGGGATCAGCGGGACCAGCAGCAGATCGACTGCTGCGAAGACGTTCTCCGAGAGCAACGTCAAGCCGGGTGGGCAGTCCAGGACGACGAGGTCGTAGTCGTCACGGACGGTCTTGAGCAACCGGGCCAGCTGCTTGTCGGGCTTCTTGGCCTCCTCGAGCGCGGTGTCCGCCGCCCGGATCGTCAGATCGGCTGGCAGCAGGTCGAGCCCGTCGACGCCCGTCGCCCGGACCGCGTCGTCAAGCTCGCGACGACCTGTCAACAGGCCGACGCTGCCGCCCTTGACCTTGGGCTCGACCTGCAGGAGATAGCCCGCGGCGCCCTGCGGATCGAGGTCCCAGAGCAGCGTCCGGCGTCCCCCGAGGGCAGCCAGCGCAGCGAGGTTGACCGCCGCGGAGGTCTTGCCGACGCCACCCTTGATGCCATACGTCGCAACGATCCGCATCGCCACCCCCTCGACTGCAACCGGAGCCTAGGGCGCCGCCGACCGTCCACCTGATGGGCACCTGTTGTTCGGTGTCCCGTCGGCGGGCTGCCGCCTGGACACCGCACCCTCGGCACCGAGCCCGCGCATCCGAGGAGG
>JAYTOZ010000479.1:0-1690 GCA_043747515.1 Frankiales bacterium
GCCTGCAGGTCGATGACCACCTTGACATCATCCGGACCGCGGACGAGGGCGTCGGACCAGCTCGTCAACGGGACCCGCTTGGTGAGCAGGCGCGCCAGCCAAGCATTGTCGGCCTTCGCGAGAGCGGCTGCCGCCTGCCCGTAGTGGCGCTTGGCCGCATTGACGGTGCCGAAGACCACCTCGTTGCGCAGCACCAGATCACGGTTGAGCTCCGTCAACGGGGTCTCGGCCTCCGCTCGGGCAGCCGAGATGCCGCAGAGTGCGACCACTGCGTTGGGGTGAGTGTGCTCCAGGCAGTCGAAGACGAGCTGACCGACGCCGGTGCACTCAAGGACGACGTCGGGCTGCAGTCCAGCGGCGGCAACCCCGCCGCTGTGGTAGCTCGCACCGACATCGCGAACCAATTCGGCCTTGACCCCGTCGACCGGCAGGTCCAGGACATGCACGTCGAGCCCCCGCTGGACGCCGAGCAGCGCCGCGAGCAGCCCGATCGGTCCGGCCCCGGTGACCAGCACGGTCCGCGGCGCCCAGTAGGCACGGGCGGCGATCCGCTCGATCTGCTCCCAGGCCTTCGCGACCACCGAGGCCGGCTCGAGCAGGACCCCGAGATCGCCCAGGCCCGGGTCGAGCGGGACGAGGAACCGTGGGTCGGCCCGCCAGGCCGTCGCGCCGTACCCATCCGCGCCGCGGATCCCCCGCTCGACATAGCCGCCGTCCAGACACATGTCCCACTGATCGTCCGCGCAGGCAGCGCAGCCGTCGGGACGCCGCACCACCCCCGCCACAAGATCGCCGGCAGCGAAGCCGCTGCCATCCGGGGCAGACACGACCCGCCCGAGCGACTCGTGGCCGAGCACCAGTCGCTGCGCGCCGGGCGGCAGCACGCCGTACCCGTCCTTGGCGATCTCCACATCGGTGCCGCAGACGCCCATCAGCAAGCCCTCGACGAGGACCGATCCTTCATCGGCGGCCGGCTCGGGTCGCTCCTCGACCTGCGCCGACGCAAGTTGACCCGGGACGATGCTCAAGGCTCTCATCCCCCGAGTCCATCACGTCTAGGCTCGTCGACGATGTCTGCCAACGCCCCGGCGCCGCCGCGCAGCGCCCTGCTCGCCGCGTGGACGACCGCCTGGCTGGCCGGTGACGCGGCCCTTCCCGAGCTCGTCGAACGGGTCAGTGCGCACGACGACAGTCACCGTTTCGTCGGCCTTGCCACCGACGACCTCGCGCTCGAACAGGCAGTCGGCCGGCTGCGCGCCGACGGCGTGACCCGGCTGCGGGTCGTGCTGCCGGCCCCCGGCGACCCGATCGGGCTGCCCGGTCCGGGCGCCTTCACCACTGCCGCGATGGCCGCCTCGGAGGGGCTGCTCGCCCTCCGCGCCGACGGCGTCGGCGTCGGCCTGGTGCCGGCGGTCATCTCCCACGGCTCACCCTTCGACGGCACCGTCACGACCGTCACCTGGACCGCGTACGCCGTTGCCGCGGCCGGGCCCGACCCAGGGCCGTTCCTGCACGAGGCCGAGCACGATCTGCGGATCGGGGTGGTGGAGGCCGCCCGCACCCTGACCGCGCTCGATGTCGCCCGCTGGCGGCCTGAGCTCGCCGACGAGTTGCAGGAGCTGCGCCGCCAGGCCCGGCAGGGGATCGACACCGACGAGCTGCCCGGCGGCTACCCCAGCCGGGCCCGCGA
>JAYTOZ010000480.1:0-3238 GCA_043747515.1 Frankiales bacterium
CGCCGATGGTGAGGTCTACCGGGCCAAGCCCGACACCGGCTCGGCGTTCAGCCAGGGGGTGGCCGCGGATGCGACGTACGCGATGCAGCAGGTGGTCCAGGCTGGCACCGGCGTCCGTGCGCAGCTGGCCGGTGGTCGGCCCACGGCCGGGAAAACTGGCACGACCGGGCAGAACGCCAACGCCTGGTTCGCCGGTTTCACCCCGCAACTCGCCACCGCCGTCTGGGTCGGTCGGCAGAAGGGCGGCCCGCTACGGGGGGTGCTCGGCAGTGACGCCGGGATCTACGGTGGGACCGTGCCTGCCGAGGTGTTCAAGGCGTTCATGGATGCCGCGCTCCAAGGGCAGCCGAACAAGGACTTCCCGCCACGGGCCGGCGTCGGCGGCGTCGCGACGCCGTCGCCCTCGCTGCCGCCGACGGTGACCGCCACCCCGTCGGCCGCTCCGACCACGGCGGCGCCGACCGTTGCGCCGACCGCCACCGCACCGCCGGTGACGCAGCCGCCGACGCAGGCCCCGCTGCCGACCCAGGTGCCACCCCCGCCACCGCCGACCACCGCCGCGGCCAAGCCGAAGCCGACAGCCGCGCCGTAGGGCCGGGGTCTGGCAGCATCCTGCCGGTGAGTCCGTCGACGAGCGAGATCGTCCTGCCGTCGTACGACGATCCGGTCGTGGCGGGGGCGGTCGAGGCGGTCGGTGGGCGGCCCGGGGCGCACGCGCGGCTCGGTGCGGCCCGGTTCTGGACCCCGATCCGGGTCCTGCTCGCGCTGACCGTGTTGACCTGCGCCCTGGGCTGGGCGCAGAAGGCGCCGTGCCGCGACGGCAACAACTGGGTGCACGAATATCAGTACACCCGAGGCTGCTACAGCGATGTCGTGGCGCTCTACTCCGCCGAGGGCCTGTCGGCCGGTCAGCGCCCCTACCTCGACCATCCGGTCGAGTACCCGGTCGTCATCGGCGCGGTGATGGAGCTCGCGGCGCTCGGCGCGGACGGGCTCAACAGCGTGTTCCCGGACCGGCCCACCAACCGCGCGGGGATGGACCTGGCCCGCGCCCGCACGTCACAGCAGGCCCAGACCGCCCGGACGGCGCGCTCGTCGGCCAAGGCCAACGCCGGTGGTCGGCATTTCTACGACGTGACCTGGCTGCTGCTGACCGGGTGCGCACTCGTCGTGACGGTGACCACGGCCCGGCTGGCCGGACGGCGGGTCTGGGACGCCGCGTTGTTCGCCTTGGCGCCGACCCTCGTGCTGCACCTGACGACCAACTGGGACCTTGTGGCAACCGCGCTCGCCGGGGTCGGCCTGCTCCTGTGGGCCCGGTCCCGTCCGATGCTGGCCGGCGTGCTGCTTGGGCTGGCGACGGCCACCAAGCTCTATCCGGTGCTGTTCCTCGCGCCGCTGCTGGTGCTCTGCCTGCGGGCTGGGCGGGTGCGCGCGTGGGGTGCGTGCGCCGGCGCGCTCGTGCTCACCGCGGTCGTGGTGACCGGTCCGGTCTATCTGGTCAGCCCGGTCTTTCTCGACCGCGCCGGGGCGCAGGTGCAACTCGCCGGGAGCCCACTGTCGCGGCTGCCGACCGAAGGCCTCGCCGCGCTCGCCCCGCACCGCACGGTCGGTTCGGAGACGGGTGTCAACGCGGTGTACCGGTTCTTCGAACTCAACACGCTCCGCGGCGCGGACTGGGACTCGCTGGCCCTGCAGGTGACGCACCTGCAGACCGCCCGCCCGAGCACCCCGTGGGCGTACGTCGGCAACGCCTGGGCCGGGCTGTTCACCGACAACGGCCTGGCCGCGAGCCAACCACCGACGCACCTGAACACTGCTGTCGCAGTATCGTTCCTGCTGGTCCTCGGGGCGCTCGGGCTGCTGGCGCTGCGGGCCCCTCGCCGGCCCCGCCTCCCGCAGCTGCTCTTCCTCACGATGGTCGGCTTCCTGCTGACCAACAAGGTCGACAGCCCGCAGTACGTCCTGTGGCTCCTCCCGTTGGCCGTACTCGCGCGCCCCCGCTGGCGACCGTTCCTGGCTTGGCAGGCCGCCGAGGGCCTCGTGCTGCTCACCCGGTTCGCGCTTTTCGTCGGCAACGACAAACCAGGCCAGGGACTGGACATCAGCTGGTTTTTTGGCGCCGTACTCCTGCGTGACGGGCTGCTGCTGCTGTCCGCCGGGCTGGTGGTCCGCGACATCCTGCGCCCCGACCTGGACGCGGTGCGGGCGGACGGCTCGGACGACCCGGCCGGCGGGATGTTGGACGGCGCCCCCGACCGGGCGCCGCGCGACGCCCGTGTGCAGGACGGCCAGGCCTGGACTCCGGCGCGAACCGGCACCGCGTGATCGCGACGCTGCCCGGCAGCGTTGTTGCCCCTGCCCTCCGAGCGAGTTTGCTCGATGGCCGGGACCTCGTGGTCGTTCACATCCGCACCGATTCGCCTGGAGGCTGTCTCCGGCCGTGGCTGTGCGGCCCAGTGGGTGCTGGGCCGGTCGGGGCGGGGTCATCTGGGTGGTTCGGCGGCCCCGGCTCGGGTTCCGGTGAGGGGGTGGTCTGGTTAGGGCGTCGAGCCAGCCGGCTGGAGTGAGGACTCGCTTGTGGTTGCAGTGCAGCCGTCGCGTCGCGCATGACGGTCAGGGTTGCTATCCGCCGCCGCCGCGGACAGGGCGGGCAGCTTCAGGCGGGCAGACTGGCCCGCAGCAGCGCGATGTCGGCCGCCTGTCCTGCCAGCCCCCCGGGCGTCTCGCACACCACCGGTGCCCCAGCGGCGGCGACCACCGCGGCAAGGGCTTCGACGCCGATCTCGCCGGCGCCGACGTTGGCGTGCCGGTCGGCTCCTGAACCGAACGCGTCGCGGCTGTCGTTGCAGTGCACGAGGTCGATCCGGCCGGTGATCGCCAGCACCCGTTCGACGACGGTCAGCAGCGCTTCCCCGCCGGCGTGGGCATGGCAGGTGTCGAGGCAGAACCCCACTCCGTCGTATCCGCCGACGGCGTCCCACAGCCGCGCGATCGCATCAAGTCGGCGGGCCATTGCGTGCTCGCCCCCGGCGGTGTTCTCGATGAGGACCGGCAGCGGGCGTTCCATCCGTTCGAAGGTCTTGACCCAGTTGTCCAGACCGACCGAGGCGTCCTCGCCCTTGGCGAGATGCCCGCCGTGCACGATCACGCCACTGGCCCCGATCCCAGCCGCGGCCTGCACATGCGCGGCCAGGATCTTGCGGCTCGGAATGCGGATCTTGTTGTTGCTGCTCGC
>JAYTOZ010000481.1:0-4677 GCA_043747515.1 Frankiales bacterium
GATCGTGTCGATCGCCATGCGGACAGGGGAAAGCATCCGGGCGGTGATCGAGAAGCAAGCCTTCTGCCGCTTGGCGGCCGCGATCACATCGGCCTGGTAGAACGCCGAGTCGGCCCGCAGCACCAGCACCCCGGTCGCGCCGACTGCGCGGGCGGTGATCAGGGTGTCGACGACGAACCGGTGAGCGCCCTTCGCGCTGTTCGTAGAGCCCTTCCGGAGTCGGGCGGCGGCGATCACCGGCGCCGAGGTTGGCGTCGACACGATGCCGATCAGCGCGTTCAGGCCCTTCACCCCGGTGTAGCCGCGACCGGCGCCCTGCTTGGCGTAGCCGTAGGTCTGCTTCACGGTGTCGTCGATGTCGACGTAGACCAGCTGGTCCGCGCCGGCCAGCAGCGGCGCCTGCGCGCAGAGGTTGATCAGTAGCCGGGAAGCGACCGCGTCGAGCTGCCGGACATGACCGAACGTGAAGGTCTGCAGGAACGTCCCGAGCGTCGACGGGGCCCGGACGCCGGTGAACAACCGGCCCATCGCGCCGTGCCGTAGCAGCGCCATGTCATCGATGCTGTCCGCGCCGGCGATCATGCCCGCGACCAGCGCCGGGACCTTCAGGCGGGCGTTCCCACCGCCAGGCTTGTCGATCCGGACGTGCTCGGCGACCAAGTCCTGCAAGCCGGCCCGCTCGGCCAGCTCCAGGACCGGCGCCAAGCCAGCGCACGACACGAGGTTGGGGTCATCGAACTGGACTGTGTAGCCGTGGCACACTCGCATCTACCGGATGTCCTTCGTGGCTGTGGATTTAGGTCCTTCGAGAAGACCGATTCTCCAGTAACGCAAGGGCATCTCGGCTTTACGACCCGCGGTTCACACCACTACTACCGGTGGATTCAGGTTAAGGATTGTCCGCGTTTGGCAACCCTGCCCAGTGCTTGTTGACATAGGCAAGCAGGTTGGGCTGCGGGTCGCGGCCTCGAGTCCCCGGGCTGAGTGGCGGCCAGAGACTCGGGTGGGATCGGGACACCGATCCCACCCCCCGGGCCGGGTCGCGCCGCAGGGGTGCCGTCGCACCCGTCACTGTGCGATTGCGAGGAGCAGTTCATCAAGCTCGCCGACAGAGCTGACGGACCCGGGCTGGGGTGGGTGGCGGCCAGCCGAGGCAGCTGGGCCGATACCCGCCGGATCTTCGGCCGTCGGGGAGACGTGCTCGCGTCTCATTGCAGTCGCGGCAGGACGTTTCGGCAGAACCACAGCGGGTCGGACGTGGCGCCAGGGACGCCCTATTCCTCGGTGAGCGAGATCCTGGTCAGGCCACACGCTTCCCGGCGTTCAAGGAGAGCATCGTCGGGTGGGGGCGCCTCCCCGCTGGTTACCTGCTGCGCTAGACGTAGCCCGCGGGGACAGACCCCAGCACCCGCATGGCATGGCGGGCCGCCTCGCTGGTCAACTCGTCGCCGGTCATCGGAGTGCCCGCAGCCTGCGCTGCAGCGATCGCTTCGAAGTACCCGACCATCGCCGCAGGCAGATACAGGTTGAGCTTCCTGCTCTGCACTCGTCCGACGCGGAATCCGTGCTTTACGCCGGCTGGCACGTAGATGAAGGATCCAGTGGGGCAGAGTCGCTCGGCGTCGTCAATGAAGATGAGGTATTCGCCTTCCAGAACGTAGAACGCCTCAGCCGCATCATCGTGGACATGCAGCGGTGGCCCGAAGCCCGGCGGCTCATCGGCCTCCAGCAGCGTGAAGCCGCCCGCCGTCTGACTAGCGTCCGCCCTCACGCGCATTTGGAACGGCCCCATGTCCAGGACTCGCCCCTCATCAGGCATCTGGATGAAGGGTTTCGCCGTCATCGCTGCTCCTTCGCCGAGGTCCATGAGGCGTGAAGAATACGGGCGGACACCGCACCATGGGTAGTGCCGATTCCCCACCTGCCGCTAACGCCGCGTCTGGGACGTTGGGTAGCGCCTGCCTGCCACCAGGAGTCTCCGGGCGCGACGCGAAGGCAGTTCGTCGCTATCGATGCTGGGCGATCAGATGCTAAGGACGAGTCGGAGGGCTGCGTCGACTTGTTGGATCTCGCCAAGCGTCAGTCGGCCGACGTGAGTTCCGAGCCGCTGAGGGTAAATCGCCGCCGTCTGTTCCGCGAGCACGAGGGTCGCTTCGCCGTTGACCTCCACCTCCGGCCTGAACGTGGCCGGCCTCGCTGACGTCGAAGTGGGTGCGACCAGCCACGTCGACAAAGGGAGGTCGTCGGACTGCACGACGACGGCAAACCGTTCGTACTGCTGCTCCCGACCGACCGCGTCACGCGGCGCCTTCAGAGCAAAGACGTCACCACGCACGCAAGGTCTCCATATCCCGCATCACCTGCGCGGCCTCCGCTCGATCAGCGGGGTCTGCGGCCAGCTCAGCTGCTTCCGCTTGGAGCCTTGCCGTTGCCCGGCGGCTCGCCGCTTCGATCAGGGCGCCCCGAACAACAGCTGAGACCGGTGTCCCATCTTGGGTCAGCAGGGCCAACGCCCTCAGGGCGTCCTCATCGGGCCTGAACGTGATTGTGTCCGCCATGCCCCGACTGTAACACAGTCTGTAAGACATCCACCGAAGTACGTGGTGATCAACGCCTGATCTTGATCACGGGCCGGGCCTCTTTCAACAGCGATAGCCGGGACCGGGGAGCGGCTGCCATTGACGAAGACCGAACGGCGCGAAGCCGTCGCCCGACTGACCCACCAAGGCCTGCCCGCTCGGCGGATCGCTGAATTGCTCGACACCGCCAGTCGCACCGTCACCCGGCTGCGCACGCGAACGCAGCCGTCGCGCAGGTGAACAAGCCCAATGCGCTGAGCGATCTAAGAGAAGGTCAGGGCGGCCTGGAGCTCGGTCGCCCGCCGAAAGCCTGACCCACACGTTCTGCGCGCCCGGGCTCGACAAGCCCCACGGCCTGACGTTCTCGGCCTTCGAGTCGCTGGTCGCCAGCGACCCGCGGACCAAGACGGCGCCTGATACTGGGAGGGTCCGGGTCGGGTTCGTCTTCTCCAGTGGCGGTTCGGTCGGCTCGAGGGCCTGACCCGGTCGGGTGACAGACGCTGGTGCGAACGCGGAGTCGGTGCGAGGGTGGCGGATACCGCACCTCACTGGAGGAAACCGTGCAACCACGCCCCCTGCGTCGAGCCTTGCTCGCCGCCCCCGCCGTCCTGCTAGCGGCGCTCGCGCCGGTCGCCCTACCGGGCTCCGCGCAGGCGGCCAACAGCATCACCACCTTGCGCACCCTGACACGCGCCACGACGACCGCCTTCCACGCCGGGACGCCCGGATCGGCCGCCCCCTCCGCGCACGAGCTGGCACCTGATCTGCAAGGCTCCACAGCCACCGCTGCGGCCGGCGCCGGCAAGGCGGTCGCGAATCGCAGCGGCGCCTCCCGGGCTCGTGCCCTGCGCACCGGTCCGCCGCCTGCGGCCGCCGCGACGGCGCTGCCGGTCGGCTCGGTGACCGGCACGACGGTCAACCAGAGGATCAACGGGCTCAATGTCTTGGACCAGCGGACGGCCAACGCAGGCAACCAATTCACCGTCGAGCCCCCTGATCAGGCGCTCTGCGTGGGCAACGGGCACGTCGTGGAGGCGGTGAACGACGTCCTACGAGTGTTCAACACCGATGGCAGCACGCAGACGGGCGTGGAAGACCTCAATACGCTGCTCGGCTACCCGGCCCAGTTCAATCGCACAACCGGAGCCGAGGGACCCTTCGTCACCGACCCGGTCTGCCTGTTCGACGCCCCGACACAGACCTTTTTCCTCACCACACTGACGCTGATCGTCGACCCGGTCACCGGCGCCTTCACCGGCAAGAACACCCTTGACGTCGCGACCGCCAAGGATCCGACGGGTAGCTGGAGCGTCTACCACCTGGCCGTGCAGAACGACGGCTCCAACGGCACCCCGGTAGACAGCCCGGCCTGCCCGTGTATCGGCGACTACCCGCACATCGGGGCTGACGCCAACGGCTTCTACATCACCACCAACGAGTATCCGTTCTTTGCCAACGGTTTCGTGGCCGCGCAGGTCTACGCCTTTTCAAAGGCCCAGCTCGCCGCCGGGCAGCAGTCGACACGGGGCGTGCAGGTCAACACGGCCGGTCTCGACAACGGCAAACCGGGCTTCACCGTCTGGCCGGCCCTGTCGCCGACGCCGGCCGACTACGACTTAGGCTCCGGCGGCACCGAGTGGTTCCTGAGCTCCAACGCCGCGGAGGAGGCTGGCGGCAACTATCACGGCACTCAGGTCGTCGCTTGGGCCTTGACCGGCACCAGCACCCTCGGCGCGGGCAACACCGTGACCCTTGCCAACAACGCCCAAGGGGTCGCCGACTACTTCCTGCCGCCGCTCGCCGACCAGAAGGCGGGTCCGGTGCCGCTCGCGACCTGCTTGAACACCACGTCCTGCGCGAAGCTGCTACTGGGCAAGCCCAACAGGTTCAAAGAGTCCGAGAGCAGCCTGGACGCAGGTGACACCCGGATGCAGCAGGTCACGTACGCAGGTGGGCGGCTCTACGGCGCGCTCGACACGGCCGTCGCGCTGCCGAGCGGCGTCAAGGCCGGAATCGCCTATTACGTCCTAGTGCCCAGCACGACCGCAACTGGTGGGGTGGCTACCAGCCTGGTGCGTCAAGGCACCTTTGGGGTCGA
>JAYTOZ010000482.1:0-7273 GCA_043747515.1 Frankiales bacterium
GAGTAGCGGCCCGTCAGGTAGTCACACCACCCATACAGCAGTGCGCACCAGGTCAGCGTTTGCACCAGATCACCGAGCTGGTCGAGCGTGCTGCGCAGCGTCGCCACCTGGCCGGTCTGCAGCAGACGCTGACCTTCGAACAGCAGCAGGTTCGCCGCCGCGAGCCGGTCTCCGGCCGCCAATCGGTGCGAGATGGCCTGCCCGAGGTCTTCTTCGGCCTCGAACCAGGACGCAGCACGGATATGGAGCTCGACGAGCTGCCCGTGCAGGGCCTCCTCAGCTTCGGACCGGAGAAGGTCGCGCAGCAGGTGGTGGTAGCGGAACCAGCTGCGGTCCAGGACGATCAGGAGCTGGTTGGCCGCGGCAGTCTGACGCAGCCACGCGGTACCCCCGGTCGAGTTGGTGACGGCGTCGACCAAGGGTCCGCTGAGCTGTTCGAGGATGGAGGTCTCGAGCAGCCGCTGCCGGTCGGCGGGGTCCAGGCCGCTGAGGAGCTCGTCCCGCAGGTACTCCACGACCAGCTGGTCATCGCCGCTGAAGGCCTCGACGAAGCCCACCCGGTCGGTCGTGCGCTGCAGCGACAACCCCGCCAGGACCAGCCCTGCCGCCCATCCCTCGGTCCTGTCGCACAGCAGGCTGAGGGACCCGTCACCCAGGCCGTCGCCAGCAACGCCCAGCAGGGCCTGTGCCTCAAGTGGGTTGAAGCGCAGGTCGGCGCTGCGGACCTCGACGAGCTGTCCGCGGACGCGGAACCTACCGAGCCGGAAGGGCGGGTCGATGCGGGTCGCGATGACGATCTGCACCGCTGGCGGGCAGAGCTCGATCAGCCGCTCGAGCCCTCGGTGCACGCTGTCGTTCGCGATGAGGTGGTAGTCGTCGATGATGACGACCAGGCGGCTCGGGAGGTCGCTCAAGGCGTTGACGAGAGCCGAGACGACTGTCAGCTCGTCGCCGTGTGAGCTGACCACGACGCTTGTGAGGTCGGGCGCGTCGGGGACCGCCTGGGCGATGGCCTGGGTGAGGTAGGACCAGAACCGGGTCGGGTCGCTGTCGGCTTGCTCGACCTGCAGCCATGCGGCCAGATGGTGGCTCTCGGCAAGCCATGACGTCAGCAAGGTCGACTTCCCGGATCCGGCGGGGGCACAGACCAGCACGAACCGGATGTCCTCGGGCATCAGCCGAAACAGGCGTGAACGACGCACGAGTGACGCCGGTGGCAGCGGTGGACGCAGCTTCGTCGCTGCCAGCCCCTGCCCCCACGCGCGCATCTTTCGACGGTACGCCGCCTTGATCTCACCCGGGTGAGATCAGCCGTCGGGTGATGCCCCCGCACCGCCGCTTCCACAGGATCGAGCTGTGTCCATCACCTACGAGATCTGGATCCGCGGCCGGGCCAGCCACCGCCTGTTGCGGCCGCTGCTGGACGACTTCGTGATCGACCACGACCGCAACGGCGACACCCGCATGGTCGGCGAGATCGCGGACCCAGCTCAGCTGCACGGACTGCTGGCCCACCTGACCTCCCTGAACGCCGAGGTCATCTCCGTGATGCGCACGACACCGATAACCGACGACCCGGCACCCGCCCCTTTCCACGGAGGAAGCACATGACGCACTCCCTGAACACCCTCGTCCGCAGCGGAGACCGCTCGTGCTGACCCGCCTCACGCACGTCATCGTCCGGTTTCGCTGGCTCGTCATCGGCACCTGGCTCGCCCTGACCGTGTTCGGTGCCTTCGCGGCCGGGCAGCTGTCCTCCCGCTGGTACACCGCGACCGCCATCCCGGGTCACTCGGCGTACGAAGCCAGCCAGCGCAGCCTGCACGAGCTCGGCGTAGGCGACCGGACACCGACCGTCGTGGTCTTCCACACCAACGTCGACATCACCAAGAGCGCCCCCGTCGAGCAGGCCATGCAGCGGACTGCCAACGCGATGCCGGGTGCCTTCACCAGCTCCTTCTTCACCACTGGCAGCGGCCTCTACCACTCCCGCGATCGTCACACGGCCTTCCAGATGCTCTACGCCCGCGGCCCCGAAGGTGTCACGGTGCTCAGCGGCGCCAAGCAGATCAAAGTCGCCGCCGCGAACGGGCTGCCGCCGGGCACCACGGTGGACGTGACCGGACGCCTCGCCCTGGACGAAGCCACCAAGGAAGGCTCCGGCGGCGGCGCGAGCGTGCTGCTCGAGGTCCTCATCGGCGGCATCGGAGCACTCGTCATCCTGCTGTTCGTCTTCGGCACCCTGCCGGCCGTCCTCGCGCCCCTGGGAATCGCGGTCGCTGCGATCCTCAACACCTTCACCCTCGTCTGGGGGCTGACCTACCTGACCCACGTCTCGATCATCGTCCAGTTCCTCATCGGGCTGGTCGGCCTCGGGCTGGCCATCGACTACGCGCTGGTCATCGTCTTCCGGTTCCGCGACGAGCTCCGTGAGGGCAAGGACGTCGAGACGGCCCTCGTCGAGACCATGACGCATGCCGGCCGTTCAGTGATCGTCTCCGGCTCTACGGTCGCCATCGGCCTGCTCGCTATGGTCGCGCTGCCGTTGCCCTTGATCCGCTCCATGGGCATCGGGGGCATGCTCATCCCGGCCGTCTCCGTCCTCGCCTCACTCACCCTGCTGCCGGCGATCCTGTCCGTGCTGGGCGAGCGCATCAACAAGGTCCGCGTCATGCCCAAGCGGCTGATCGACCACGGCCACGGCGAAGATGGCGCCTGGGGACGCTGGGCTCGGTTTGTCCTACGCCGCCCCCGCGCCATCGCCGGGATCGGCATCGTGCTGGTCGTCGCTCTCGCCGGGATCGGCACCCAGCTCATCGCCAGCGAGACCCAGCTGAAGAACTTCCCCGGTACCGGCACCGCGATCGCAGGTCGGCAGATGCTCGCCGATGCCGGGATCAGCCCGGGCGTGATGAAGCCGCTCAACGTCCTGGTCGAGCATGGCGGCGACGCCGAGCAGATCGCCGTGAAGATGCGCAGCGTCAAGGGCATCGTCGGAGCCGCCGCACCCGCCACCTGGAAGGTCGGTGACACCTCGCTCGTCGAGGCGTTCCCGGCCATCGACGGTGCCGCCCCCGGCATCCAGAGCATCGTCGATCGCTCCAGGTCCGCCTTGAAAGGGACAAACGGCACGCTGACCGGCGTGACTGCGGTCGGGCGTGACTTCCTGGACGCGCTGTTCGGGACCTTCCCGTACGTCATCGCCCTCGTGCTGCTGCTCACGCTCGTGTTGCTGACCCGGGCGTTCCGCTCGGTCGTGCTCGCGGTCAAGGCTGTTGTGCTCAACCTGTTCTCACTCGCCGCCGCCTTCGGCATCGTCGTGTTCATCTTCCAGGAAGGGCACGGCTCCCGACTGTGGGGTGTCGGTGCGACCGGAGCCATCACTGCCTATGTCCCGCTCATGATCTTCGCGTTCCTGTTCGGCCTGTCCATGGACTACGAGGTCTTCATGCTCTCGCGCATGCGGGAGGCCTACGACGAGACCGGGTCAACCGACAAGGCCATCGAGCTGGGGTTGGCCCGCACCGGCAAGCTCGTCACCAGCGGCGCCCTCATCTTGATGTTCGCGTTCCTGGTCCTGTCCTCCAGCCCCGGCTTCGAGATCAAGTCCCTCGCTGTCGGCATCGCCGCCGGCATCATCTTCGACGCGACCGTCATCCGCGCGCTGCTCGTGCCGGCGCTGATGAAGCTGTTCGGCGAGGCGAACTGGTACCTGCCGGAATGGGCCCGCATCGGCCTCCGACTCCCCGAGCAGCCTGCTAGCCGCCCGCAGGTCATCGACCTGAGCGCGCCCGTCCTGCCTCTGGCTGTAGAACCAGTCTGACAACGCACGCGGCCAAAGGACCGCCTTCCTGACCTCATAACGAGCTCAGGCCACATCCCCCGGAAGGACATGCCATGACCGCAGTAGCACTGAATCCCAACTCAGACCCCGTCCGGTTCACCGTGGACTACCCCGACCGCCCACTCAACAGGCTCACCTCCGCCTTCCGGCTCGTCGCCGCGATCCCCGTCCTCACGGTCCTGATGGTGGTGTCCGGCGGGTTCGCCTGGTCCCGAGCCGGTCAGGACGCCATCGCCGGGGCAGGAGGGCTGCTGTTCCTCGGACCCCTGCTCATGATCGTGTTCCGGCGCAAGTACCCACGGTGGTGGTTCGACTGGAACCTCGAGCTGCAGCGGTTCACCAGCCGAGTCGTCGTGTACCTCGCCTTGATGGACGACCGCTACCCCTCGACGGACGATCAGCAGGCCGTGCATCTGGACTACGTCTACCCAGACGCCGGCCGTGACCTCAACCGGTGGATGCCGCTGGTCAAGTGGTTCCTCGCCATCCCGCACCTCATCGCGCTGTTCTTTCTGGCGCTCGCCGCGCTCGCCGTCGTCGTGGCAGCGTGGTTCGCGATCCTGTTCACCGGGCGCTTCCCGCGCAGGATGTTCACCTTCCTGGAAGGCGTCATGCGCTGGGACCAGCGCGTCATCGCCTACGCCGTGGTACTCACAACCGACTCCTACCCACCGTTCACCCTGGCCGCTCTCCCGAGCGAGCGGTAGTTGGCAACCCCGGTGACCACCGATACGACCACGCAGACCGGTGACGCTGCAGCCGTGACGGGTATGCCGCTGCGGATCCTGCGGTCAGAAGGGCTTGTGCTGCTTGCCGTCGCGCTGGCCGCGTTCTTCAGCGCGCTCGAGGAGCCGTTCTGGCTCGTGCCGCTGCTGCTATTCGCACCCGACCTGTTCATGGTCGGCTACGCCCGGTCTGCGCGGACCGGTGCCGCCCTGTACAACCTCGCCCACTCCTACCCGGTGCCGGCGCTGCTCGGCGCGATTGCGGTCGCCACGTCGAACCACCTGTGGGAGGCCGTCGCGCTCGTGTGGTTCGCGCACATCGGGATGGACCGGGCGCTCGGGTACGGCCTGAAGTACGAGGAGAGTTTCGCCCACACCCACCTCGGCGCGATCGGCCGTTAGCCAGATGGCTGTATCGGCGGTCGGACAGAGGCGGACCGGATGTTCCGTACGGTCGAGTTGGCGGGCGCAAGTCGGACTGCTCAGCCTCGCCGCGATTCCGGCCGTCACGGGAACGGCACGACTGATGGAGGTCTTCGGCGGTCCGCGGACGATGCCGGACAACCCACGCATAGCTGGATCGCCCTCGCCGGCAGTGCTCCACATCGTCGGCGGCGTTGTCTTCCTTGTGCTGGGAGCTCTCCAGTTCTCGCCCAGGATGCGGCAGCGACATCCCACCTGGCACCGGCGTGCCGGCCGCGCCCTGATCCTGCTTGGGATCACGGCGGCGCTGGCGGCACTGTGGATGACATTGCTCTCTCCGCGCCAGACCGGCACGGGCTCAGTGCTGCACACGCTGCGGCTCATCTTCGGCACAGCACTGGCCGGAACCCTGATCGTGGCGTTCCGGGCCATCAAGCGCGGCGACGTCGCCCAGCACCGCGCCTGGATGATCCGCGCCTACGCCATCGCCCTCGCTGCCGGAACGCAAGCCCTGACGATCGGCGTCGGAGAAGGAATCTTCGGCAAGACTGTCCTCATCACCGACCTGTCGACGTCCGCAGGCTGGATCGTCAACCTCGCGGTAGCTGAGGTCATCCTCCGACGACCCAGCGCCCAGCGGCCTGCAGCGGGCAACGTGTCCGCTCGGGGCGGCGCCCGTTCACCCGTCGAACCCAGGTCTTCCGGATAGGACTGCAGGCATCTCGATCCGACCGACGCCAGCTTCACCGCAGATCGAGAAGCGACGCTTCTCCGCGGTAGGCAGTCACAGCGACAAGTAGGGGGGCCGACCTTAGCCACCCTCACATGGCAGCCTGTCGGCATGCGAAGCGATCCGGCTGCTCTGGCGACCAGGCAGGCACAAGGCCACCAGATGTCTGGCGTTGATGTGCGCTTCCTGCAGCCGCTTGATGTACCGCGTCTTGACCCTGGGTGGGCGGGCCAAGTCGCAGGGCACGAGGCGGGTCGCTGGAGCATGCTCACCGCGTGGCGCGGTGGCCGCCTTGTGGGTTCTGGCTGCCTCCGTTGGGAGGGGCCTTTCAACACCGACATGGCCGTCCGGTTTCCTCAACTGGTTGAGTTGGCTTTCCTCCAAATCGACCCTGAGTTTCGCTGTGCCGGGATCGGTTCTCGCCTCATGTCTTTCGGCGAAGCCGAGGCGCGTTCGCGTCGTGAGACAGCCCTGGGGCTAGCGGCTGGTCTAGGCAACCAGCGGGCCAGGTCGCTTTACGAGCGTCGGGGATACGTCGCCACGGGAGATGTGCAGCGAGATAGATACACCGATAGTGAAGGCCAGCAGGTGCAGGAGGAGTCGGCCTACTTCATCAAGATGCTCTGACCCACGAGATGGTGATCCAGACGACGGGTGTTGCGGGTGGATGACCTGCAACTGGGATACCGACCGCCGAGCGGTAGGTGAGGATGTCCCAGGTGTCGTCAAACTTGGGTCGCGATCCGGTCTGAACTCTCTGCGGAGGCTCCGACAGTTTCGGTGTTCGGGGCCGACTCGGGGTAGGCGTGGCGGTGGAGGGCTTTGACGAGCTGGGGCAACTGCTTGGAGCCCTTGATCGGTCGGAAGGAAGGTTTGGTGTTGAGCGTCCCGGCGGCGGTCCAGCGCGCCATCGCGCCATCGCGCCCGCGGGTCACGTTCCGGTTCGTGGTCCGGGCGATGCTGATCATCGACTTGATCGGGTTCGAGGTGGTGAGCGTCTTCGCGAGGCGCCCGTCGATGCCGAGGCGGCTGACGGTGAACGTCTCCGCCAGGCCCTCACGCAGGCTGTTCGCGGCGCCGGGGTGGGCCTTGTCGAGCAGCCCAGCGAGGTGTTTGGCGTTCCGCAGGCCGAGGTCCGAGTCAGGGTGGTTGAAGGCCTTCACGAGCTTCGTGTCCACCCACGCCTTCTCGCTATCTGGCAGGTGATCCGCGACGTTCCTGCGCTTGTGGAGGGTGCAGCGCTGCACCGCCGCGAGGCCGCCGAAGACCTCATTCACGGCCGCCGACAAGGCCTTCGCGCTGTCCATCACGACGAGCAGCCCATCGTCGGCGGACAGGCCGCGGGAGACCAGGTCGGCCAGCATCGATCGGACGACAGCCTTGTTCTCGGTGGCGCCGTCCCACAGCCCGATCGGGAGCTTGGTGCCGTCGGCGGTGATCGCCAAGGCGACGATGACGCAGCGGCCGGCCATACGCTCTCCGGCGAGCATGAGGACCTTGATCTTCTGATCGGTCAGGTCCCGGGCGAGTAGCTCCGCGAGGGCGGTTTCG
>JAYTOZ010000483.1:0-2720 GCA_043747515.1 Frankiales bacterium
CAAGCTGTGGATACGCGGGCGAGGCCTGTGGACAGGGCTGACCGGCTGCCCAGGCCGTCGGTGCATGCCATGAGCCATGCACCCGCCGACCTCGAGCGACACCAAGACACCAGCCAGCCCGGCCTCCCACGAGGGAGACCGGGCCGTCACACCTGCCGAGCCTGCCGGATCAGGCCGGGACGACCTCGACGGTGAGCGGGACCTCGACCTCGGCGTGCACCTTCACGGCGACCGCGTGCGTGCCAATCGACTTGATGGCGTGCTTGATGGTGACCGACCGCTTGTCCAGCTTGGGACCACCGGCCTTGGCGATCGCCGCGACGACATCCGCCGAGGTGATCGAGCCGAACAGCTTGCCGCCGTCGCCGGCGCGGGCCGGCATCGAGACCGTCAGGCTCTGCAGAGACTGCTTGATCTCGTTGGCGTGGCCCAGGTCGCGGACCTCGCGGACCTGCCGCGCACGGCGGATCGTCGCGACCTGCTTCTGCGCGCCACGGGTGGCCAGGACCGCCAGGCCCTGGGGCACCAGGTAGTTGCGGCCGTATCCGTCGGCCACCTCGACGGAATCGCCGGGTGCACCGAGGTGGGCGACGTCGGCGGTGAGGATGAGCTTCACGTCGTCAGCCCCCTATCGGGCGGTGCTGGTGTAGGGCAGCAGCGCCATCTCGCGGCTGTTCTTCACCGCGACGGCGACGTCACGCTGATGCTGGCTGCAGTTGCCGCTGACCCGACGGGCGCGGATTTTCCCGCGGTCCGAGATGTACTTGCGGAGCAGGCCAGTGTCCTTGTAATCGACGTAGGTCACCTTGTCCTTGCAGAACTGGCAGACCTTCTTTTTGAGCTTGCGGGGCGGTGGCTTGGCCATCGGTTGCGTCTCTCCTGGTCAGGGATGTCTGTGGGGGAACTAGAAAGGGGGCTCGTCGGACCAACCGCCGCCGCCACCGCTGCCGCCGACGGGCGCGCTGGCCCACGGGTCGTCGGAGGCGGAGGCGCCGCTGGGGCTACCGCCGGAGGGCGCGCCGCCGCCGGACTGCCCGCCGCCGTAGCCGCCAGCACCCCCGCCACCGGACCGCGAGGCCCTGGTCACCTTGGCGGTGGCGAACTTCAGCGAGGGACCGACCTCATCGACATCGAGCTCGTACACCGTGCGCTTCTCACCTTCCTTCGTCTCAAACGAGCGCTGCTTCAGCCGGCCCTGGACGATCACGGCGGTCCCCCGGGTGAGGGATTCCGCGACGTTCTCGGCGGCCTGCCGCCAGACGGAGCAGCGCAGGAACAGCGCCTCCCCGTCCTTCCACTCGTTGGAGTTCTTGTCGAAGGTGCGGGGCGTCGAAGCGACCGTGAAGTTGGCCACGGCTGCGCCGCTCGGGGTGAAGCGAAGCTCTGGGTCGGCGGTGATGTTGCCGACCACGGTGATGACGGTGTCGCCTGCCATGGCGGTTCTCCGGTTTCTCCGCCCTGGGGCGGTGCCTTCCCGCTCGGGCGGGGATCGTCGGTGTGGGTGCGTGCGGTCGTTGCCCCGGGGGGCGGCGCACAGGGAGCACGGGGAAGGTGCGGCTGGTCCAGCGGGCCTAACGCAGTTCGGGTCGCAAAACCTTCGTGCGCAAGATGGCCTCGTTGAGGTTGAGCTGGCGGTCCAGCTCTTTCATCGTGGCCGGTTCGGCGTTGAGGTCGATGACGGCGTAGATGCCCTCGACCTTCTTGTCGATCGCGAACGACAGGCGGCGCCTGCCCCAGATATCGACCTTGTCCACGGTGCCGCCGCCGGTGCGGACGACGTTGAGGAACGTGTCGAGGGAGGGAGCGATGGTGCGCTCCTCCAGGTCGGGATCGAGGATGACCATGAGCTCGTAATGACGCAACAGACCCACCTCCTCCTGTGGACTCATCGGCCACGGACGATCCGTGGCAGGAGGGTGTTCGCGTCAGCAAACATGACGACGGTATCAGCAGGCTACGTGCGTGACCTGCCCCCACCAGCGCATCATCCGTCCGGGGTCTGACAGAACGGCTCAGTCGGCCGAGCGGTGCGGTCCGCAGCCAGCCGCCCGGTGTCGAGCGCCCTCGGCGAACAGGACACGCAGCAGCAACGACAAGACGCCGCCGACCGCGACGATCGCGAGGGCGACCGGCAGGCCGTACACACGGTTGTTCGCCGGTTCGGGCAGCCGCCCGGTGGGCGGGCTTCGACGGCCCGACGCGGGCGTGCGCTCCGGCGGCGCAGTGGCACGTCCTGCTGCTGACGGCTGCCCGAGCGCCATGACTGGCCACGCACCCGACGCCGACCTGACCACCGTGACATGTCCGGCTTGGCCGGCCGCCGCGGCGCTGGGCAGGGCGAGCACCAGGACGCCCAGTGCGAAGAGCCCTTGGCCGAGCCGTCGACCCACGGGCGCCACGACGACAGGGTCGCATCCGCCCCGTCGTACGGTCTGCAGATGCTGCGGATCGGGGCCCACGTTGATCAGACCGACCCGCTCGGCGAGGGTCGCGCGCGCGATGCAGATCTCGTGCAGTTCTTTCTCGGCGACCCGCAGAGCTGGAAGGCGCCGGTCGTGCCGGAGTTGGGCGACACGACCGGACTCGACCTGTACGTGCATGCGCCGTACATCGTGAACGTCGCGAGCAGCAACAACAAGATCCGCATTCCGAGCCGCAAGATCCTGGCCGCGCATGTGCAGGCCGCGGCTGGGATCGGGGCCAGTGGCGTGATCGTGCAC
>JAYTOZ010000484.1:0-6090 GCA_043747515.1 Frankiales bacterium
GCCCGCTCGGCGAGCACCGAGCCGTCCACGGCGTCCAGGACAACCGCGCCGTAGCCGGCCGGCCCGGGGTTGCCGCGCGACCCGCCGTCGGCCTCGACCTGGACCCGGCGCCCGCTCACAGCCCGGACTCGGGCGTGCGCACCAGGATCCGGTCACACTCGTGCCGCAGCACCTCATCGACGGGAGCGGCCCGGTAGTCGGCCTTCTCGTTGTTCATCAGGTCGAGTCGGCAGCCACCGCAGCGACCCCGCTCGATCGGCGCGGCACCGATCCCACCCTCGGCGGCGCGAACCTTGTCGTAGAGCGCCAGCAGGTCCGCCGGGATCTCGGTCGCCACCTCGGCGCGCTCAGCCGTGGTGCGGGTGAGCTCGGCGTCGATGTCGGCCCAGGCATCGTCCCGGCGTACGACGGCGGTCTCGCGGGCCGCGGTGTGCGCGGTGCGGTCGCTGAGCAGTTGATCGAGGACGCCCTGGGCGGTCTCGGCCCGCTCCATCACCTCGAGCTCGGCATCCTCCAGGTCGGACTGCCGGCGGGTCAGCGTCTGCACCTCGTGCTGCAGCTCCTCGAGCTGCTTGCTGTTGGTGATCGCCCCAGAGCTCATCCGGTCCTCGTCGCGGGTCTTGCGGGCCCGCACCGAGTCGATGTCGTCCTCGAACTTCTTCTGCTCGCGGACCAGGTCGCTGACTGCCGTCTCAGCCTGCACCACGTCGTCGCGGCTCGCGGCGACAAGCCCTGCCAGCCGGGTGATCTCGGCCAGCTCGGGCAGGGTGCGGCGGCGGTGCGCCAGCCGGTTGAGGGCACTGTCGAGCGCCTGCAGGTCGAGCAGGCGGAGCTGGACGAAGGGGTCTGCCTTCACAGGCGGGGGCTCCTCGAGGCGGTGGTCCACGGGTCGGTGCACAGCGTCGACACGACGGTCTCGACATCGACCAGCCTAGTGAGGCAGGTCGCTGCCGAAGCCAGCCACGGCCACTCAGTTGCCCAGTGGGCTGCATCGAGCAGCGCCAACCCCGCCGGCGCCTCGGACGCGGGATGGTGCCGCAGATCGGCGGTGAGGTAGACGTCGGCGCCGGCTGCCTGTGCCAGCAGCGAATCGCCCGAGCCGCCGCAGACCGCCAGCCGCCGGATGATCTTTGCGGGGTCGCCGCTCCCCCGCACCCCCCACGCGGTCGGCGGGAGGACCTTCGCGGCGGTGGCGACAAGCTCGCCCAGCGTGGTCGGCGACGGCAGCAGACCGATCCGCCCCAGGCCGAGATCGCCTGGCAGCGGCGCCCGCTGCAGCACGTCGTACGCCGGGACTTCGTACGGGTGTGCGGCGTGCAGCGCTGCGAGGACGGCCGCACGCCGGACGGTGGGCACGACGAGCTCAAGGCGGGCCTCGGCGACGTGTTCGGTCCGCCCGAGCTCCCCGACCGCGGGGTGTGCCCCCGGCAGCGGCCGGAAGGTGCCGGTGCCCTGGCTCGACCAGGTGCACCGGTCGTAGGCGCCGAGCGCGCCGGCGCCGGCGGCCGTGAGGGCGTCGCGAACCCGGTCGAGGGCATCGAGCGGCACAAAGATCACCAGCTTGTCGAGCGCCGGTTGGGCCAGCGGCTGCAGCGGCGCGGTCTCGCCAAGATCAAACAAGGCAGCAAGCGCGTCGCTCACCCCCGGCCGGGCGACATCGGCGTTGGTGTGTGCCACGAACAGCCCGCAACCACCGCGCACGAGGGCGTGCACGGCCCGGCCTTTGGGGGTGGTCGCCGCCATGGTGGTCGTGCCCTGCAGCCACAGCGGGTGATGCGTCAACAGCAGCTGGCAGCCGCGGTCCAGGGCTTCAGAGACGACCGCCTCGACGGGGTCGACGGCCAGCAGCACCCGCTCGACCGGCGCGTCCGGGTCGCCGCAGACCAGACCGACGGCGTCCCACGGCTCGGCGTGCTCCGGTGGGTAGAGCGCGTCGAGCGCCGCCGTCACGTCGGCCAGGCGGGCGCTCACGCAGCCGAGGCTAGCGCCGTGGCCGACGCCCTCAGGGGTGGACGGACTGCGGGAAGGTGAACAGCCCGCCCGGGTCGTAGCGCCGCTTGACAGCGCGCAGCCGGGCGAGATTGGCGCCCCAGTAGGCCGTCCCGGAGTCGGCGATCGCCGGGTCGGCGTAGTTGACGTAGGCCGACAAGCCGGTCCAGCGGCGAAGGGCCGAGCGCTGCCCCCGCACGTAGGCGTCGAACGCTGCGGGGGTCAGCGTGCCGTCCCAGGTCGCGGTGTACTGCACCGTCGCGAGCGCGTGCCGGTGCACGAACGCCGTGTCCCCCGGCGCGATCGCAGCGACCGCGCCACCGAGCGCGTCGAACGAGATGCCGCCCTCGACCATGCCGGTCACGCCGAGACCGGCTCGCACACCGGCGACCGCAGCGTGGATCCCAGCCGATGGCAGCGGCCCGGCCAGGATCGCCGATGTGGCGGCGAAGGGCTGCCGGCGCGCCGGCGACAGCGCCTGCGCCGTGCACTGCGCCGCGCTCTGTCCGCGACATCCCGCCTCGAACAACATCGCCTGGCCGTAGCCCAGGACGTGTGCGTTCCGGCTCCTCGGCGGCGCGCCGACGGCCGTCAAGAGCGGCCGGAGTTGCTGCTGCAACCCGCTGGACGGCCCGATCCAGGTCCCGGCCACCACCGCCCGCAGCCCGCCCCGGGCCGGCGTCGCCAGCAGCTTGCAGGTCGACCACAGCCGCTTGTCGGCGCCCGCCATCCAACGCTGCCAGGCGGCCAGCACGGCCTCGGCGTGGCCGAAGGACCACTCCAGGAAGAAGGTGGTAACAGTCGGCGCCGGCCGGACGGCGAACGTGCACGCGGTCACCGCGCCGAAGCTGCCGCCTCCGCCGCCACGCAAGGCCCAGAACAGATCCGGGTCGGTCCGCGGACCCACCTCGCGTACGACGCCGTCCGCGGTGACCAGCCGGATCGAGCGCAGCGCGTCACAGGTCAGCCCGAACGCGCGGGTCAGCACCCCGACCCCACCGCCGAGGGTGAGCCCCGTGACGCCGACCGTCGGGCACGAGCCGGCGGCGAGCGCCATCCCCTTCGCCGCCAGTGCGGCGTAGACGTCCACGAGGAGCGCCCCGGCCCCGACGAGGGCGGTGCCGGACGCGGTGTCGACGGCCACCCCGCCCATCCGCCGTACGTCGGCGACGAGCCCGGGGCCGGTCGCCCACCCACCGTAGGAATGACCGCCGGCCCGCAGCCGGATCGGGGCGCCGCCGGCAGCGGCAAAACGCACGCAGGCCGCGACGTCCCGCGCGGAGGCGCACCGGGCGATCGCGGCCGGGTGCGCGCCCCGATCGAAGCGGGGGTTGTAGAGCCGGGCGGCGACCGCGTAGCCGGCCGCGCCGGCAAGCAGCAGCGGGGAGGACAGCTGGGCCGACAGCGCTGAGAAGCCAGGCCTGGCCGCGCTGCGGCCGGCCGCGCGTGTGGGCCGTACTGCGGTCGGCTCCGGATGGGACAGGCCGAGGGTGCGCTGCGGCGCCCGGGTGCACCCGGCGACCAGCGAGGCGAGGGCCACCCCGCCAAGCTGGAGTACGTGGCGCCGGCTCGGACCACCGGCGGGCGTCGTCACCCGTCGACCGTAGTCGATCAAGGCTGTGGGCGCGGACGGGATCGAACCGCCGACCACCCGCTTGTAAGGCGGGCGCTCTACCGCTGAGCTACGCGCCCCGGGCGGCCAGCCTAGGTCCAGAAGCACTCCTGCGGTGATCCACGGGAGCCGGGGCACCGCAGTGATCTTCGCGGAGGTTCCTGGAGTGGATCAAGGGGTGGTTGCGCCGGCCAGCTGCAAAGGCGCAACGACCCAACCGCAGTGAAGCCCAGGCGTTCATGCTGTGGGCCACGCTTGATCGCGTGCCACGTCGACGCGATGGGTAAAGCTGCTGTGGTCCTGTGTGTCGACAGCACGGGCTTGACGCCCCCACTTCCCCCATCGCCGTCGCCCTTGCTGCCATGCAATGTCGGCTTCCAATTCGTCGTACGACGGGGGAAGTGGCCGCCGAGGCCATTTGCCGAGACCGACGGAGGCTGGGAAATCCGGATGATCTCTGCGAAGGTCCCCGTCGGAGCTGCACCACCAGCCGCACAGTGGCGCACCGGACGCCACCGACCGCAGCCGATGTTGCCAACGCAGGGATCGCTTAGAAGGCGGCCAGGACGCGCTTGTACTCCTCGGGATCGCGCGCGTCGGGGATGCCGTTGACGACCTTGTAGGCAATCGTCCCCTGCTTGTCGATGATGAACGTCCCGCGCATGGCCAGCCCGATCGCGTCGTTGAAGACGCCGTAGTCCTTCGCGACCGCGCCGTGCGGCCAGAAATCGGCCAGCAGCGGGAAGGTGTAGCCCTGCTCCTCCGCCCATTTGGCGTGCACCGCGGTCGAGTCGACCGACACCGCGAGGGTCTGCACGTCGTCGCTGTCGAAGTCGGCGATGGAGTCCCGGATGGCGCACAGCTCGCCCTGGCAGGTGCCGGTGAAGGCAAGCGGGTAGAACACGAGCACGACGGCCTTCGCCCCGCGGTACGACGAGAGCCGGACAGGCTGACGGTCACCGTCGGGGAGCTCGAAGTCCGGGGCGGTGTCGCCGACGTCAACCATCAGATGCGCTCCTCGCGAGATGTCAGGGCAGGATGGCCAGATGCTAGCCAGCGACGGACCCGTGCCCTTTCCGGGGCGCTGCGGCCTCGCCGAGACCGATCTCGCGGTGCTGGGTGAGGCCGTCGTCGCCAGCTGGGACGCGTTCCTCGACGTCGTCCGGCACCCCGGGACCGACCTCACCCGCCCCGGCCGGCTGCCTGGCTGGTCCGGCGTTGACACCTGCATCCACCTCGGTTCGTGGGACGACCACGAGGTGCTCGTCGGCGTCGTCGAGTCGGCCCGCCGGGGCGGCGCCGGCGACGAGCCCACCCCGGACGCGGACAACGACGACCTCGTCGCGGCGCATCGGGACGCCTCGCCCGAGCAGGTCGTCGAGGCCCTGCAGCGGTCTCGCGACACGATCGCGGCGTGGTTCGACTCGGCCGAGCCCGCCGAGGTCGGTCGGGCCCGCTCCCGGTCGGCGGTCGGCACCCTGCCGGTCCTGTCGCTGGTGCACGCAGGCTGCTACGAGCTTGCCGTCCACGCCATGGATCTCGCGCCGTGCGGCGCACCGCGACCCTCCCAGCACCTGCTCGACCGGGGTCTCGCCGCGCTCATCGACGTCACCGGGGCGCTGTCGGCCCGCTCACAGGTGCACATCGCCCTGACGGCCAGCACGGCCGATGGTGGCTGGCGTTTCACGAGCGGCGCGGACGGCTGGACCACCGCGCCGGCCCCGAGCCGGTTCGACGGCACCGGCGTCCGGGGCACCGCTGCCGACCTGCTCGACGCCAGCGCCGGTCGGCAGAACCTGGGCCAGCTGCTGCTGACCCGGCGGCTCGTCGTACAGCAGCTCCCGTCATTCATGCGTCTGGCACCGCTGCTGCACGACGTCCCGGGGCTGCCCGGCGGGGCTGCGTTGAAGACGGCCGTCGCCGGTCTCGGCTCGGTCACCAAGGTGCTGGGCCGCTTCCGGCTGCGCTGACCCGCCGGACGATCATCGCGATCTGCCGGCCGGCGCTGCGCGTCAGCACGACGGTGACCTCGCGGCGCCCGGTCAGCTTGAGCTGGCGCCGCAGCGTCTCCGGCTCGACCGCGGTCCCCCGCTTCTTCACCACCAACGGCCCGGCGTCGTGCGCCCGCAACCGCTCCCTGAGCGGCTTGAGCGAGAACGGCAGCTGCTCGAGCACCTCAAACCAGATGCCGAACGGCGTGGGTGCTGGGACATCTGCAGCCACATATGCGATGGAGGCATCCAGCAACCAGCCGTCGACCTGCTTTGCGACCTGCGCGACGAGATGCGCCCGGATGACCGCGCCATCGGGTTCGAGCAGGAAGCGACCCGGTGGGCGGACGGCCGGCACCGGCGCAGCGTCGTCGGTGAGGGTGACGCCAGACGGGAGCAGGGTCGCGCTGCGGCAGGCGCCCCGCCTGGCCTGACCGCCCCAGAGCACGGCCTCCTTGACGTCCCCGCCGAGCGAGACCAACTCGACCTCGAGATTGC
>JAYTOZ010000485.1:0-2149 GCA_043747515.1 Frankiales bacterium
GGCCGGCGCCGGCGACATCCGGATGAACTGCGACGCCTGCCTTTACCGTACGCCGTACGCCGGGCTGGGCGGCGCAGTCGGTGCCCCGCAGGCCCCGCATGCCCACCCCGACGACTGAGCGGATCGCCGGGGTGGCCCGGCTGCTGGCCGCCGACCTGCCTGGCCCGGCCGGTCCGCCCGGCCCGTATCGCCCGGCTGGCCCGTATCGGTGATCATCAGGACATTGCTGTGCGACTCGCCGGGCGCGTTGCGCACAGATGTCCTGATGATCATGCGAGTTGGTGTGTGTTGGTCAGGCGGCCCGGGCGGCCCGGGCGGCCAGCGCGGCGGCCCGGGCGACGACTCGGGCGCGCAGGACCGCGGGGCGGCCGCGCGTTTCGGCCCACGTCGTCCGCTCGGTGACCCAGCCATAGGCCTCCGTCACCCGGTCACGAGCGCGGTCCTTGGCGACCATGGCGTCGCCGGCGTGCCCGAAGATGCCGTCGGCTTCGACGGCGAGTCGGAGCACGTCGTCGCCGAGGTCCAGCCGCGCGACCACGTTGCCGAAGCGGTCGTGCACCGGCACCTGGGTCCGGAGGCGGGGGAGCACCGGCCGCAGGATGAGGCGGGCCAGCGTCTCGAGTGGCGACTCGGCACCGGCGTCAGCCGCGGCGGCAGCGGCCCGCAGCGCCGGTGCCCCTCGGCAGCCGGCCCGCTCATCGAGCATGAGCGCCACCGCGGCCGCATCGAGTTGTCGATGGTGCAGGGCGTGATCGAGTGCACAGACGAGCGCATCGGGCCGAAGCAGCGGCCCGCAGTCAACCAACGTGCGCAGGGGCGTTGTGACCCACAGCCCGCTGGGGAGCCGGACGACGTCCTGCTGCCGGAGGGCCAGCTGGTGGCGGGTCAGCCAACCGTTGACACCGGCCCGTGCCGACCGGACCGGCCGAAGGTGCCGGGCCGTCGCGACGTCCTGATCGAGGTGATGGTCGTCGCCGGCAGGCAGGTCGTCGATGAGCGGCCAGCCCCAGCAGCGCGCCGCGGTCCGCCCGCAGGCGACCGCGGCCGGGCGGTCGTCGTCAGCCGGCCTGGTCCCGTCGCCACCGCTGGCGAGCACAGCTGCGAAGCCCAGCTGGTCAGCTCCCAGCGAGTAGCCGGCGTCCGCGTAGATGCCTGGCAGGACCGTCTGCCACCCGCCGCCCCTGAGTAGCGCCCGGATCTGGTGGGCATCCACGATCGCGAGGGCCTGCTTGCGGGTCCACACACCAAGCGACTGCGTACCCAGGTCCGCGAGGCCAGCCATCTGACAACAGTGGCGCTTCGGATCGGGGTGCAGCGCGGCCGCCGCAGAGCTGTGGACAACTTCGCGGCCCCGCCATGCTCCGGTGATCATCAGGCTATTGCTGCGCGACTCGCCGGGCGTGTTGCGCACCGATGTCCTGATGATCATCCAGTCGGGCCCCGCTCCGGCACAACCAACGTCTCCCTGCCGCAACGACCACAACAGCAGGGAAGCGGTCGCCCACGAGCCCGTGGCGAACAACCGTTGAGCGCGCGCAACCTCAACGGCCGGTCGGCTTTTCTGCCGTTGTGGTCGTCGGCCCGATCGACTGCTAGTGCGAAGGCGCGCTGACTGGCAGCTCGTCCAGGCTCGCCGCACCGGCGGCCAAGGGTGCGCTGCCAGGGGTGCTCTCACCGGCGGTACGCCCCGCATCGGGCACCTTGCCCTCCAGATGCACCTGCTTGATGAAGAACGACGCCACGAACGCCAGCAGCGTGACCGGTACGGCGTACAGGAAGATGCGGTCGATCGCGTGGGAGTAGCCCTGGATGATCGCCTCGTGTACGCCGGGCAGGCGGACCTGCAGGGCGCGCAGGGCATCGGGGCTGCTGATCAGGTTGGTGACCGACGTCGGCCCGGAGGTGTTGCCGGCGAGCTGACGCAACTCGGCGGGGGGTGCGCTCGCGAGGAACTTCGGCAGCTCGACGGCCAGCCGGCTGACGAGCACAGCGCCGAGGGCCGAAGCGCCGATCGTGCCGCCCATGGAGCGGAAGAAGGTGACCGAGGAGGTCGCCACCCCGAGGTCCCGGCGGTCGACGCCGTTCTGCACGATGATCGTCAGCACCTGCATGAACAGCCCGAGTCCGGCGCCGAACACGAAGACGTCCA
>JAYTOZ010000486.1:0-6328 GCA_043747515.1 Frankiales bacterium
CGCAAGCCACATTCTCTCGATACAGCAGGGCATCCGCGGTCTACGACATGCCAAACCGCCCTATCGCAACGGTGGATCCAGGCTGAGGCAACCAGAAGCAACGAGCCGCTGGTCATGCCAGGCGGTGAGCATGAGCCAACGACCGACCTCATGCCCTGCGACTGCGTGCTCCCAGTCGGGGCCCAAGCGGCTGCGATCACGCGGATGCGCAGGACGGACTTCTACGGTGGGCACCTGGCAGTCCTACGTCCCGCCCGCCCTTGGAGCAAGCTGACGCCACCGCCCGGCAAAAGGGAAGAAGGCCGGTTACCCCTCGTCGTCCTCGTGGCTGGAAGTGGCGAAGAAGCGTCGTTCTCCACCGACAGCGTGCGTGCCAAGAGGCCATCAAAAGGTCAGCGCACCCGGGTGCCTTCGGTTGGATCAACGAGCCCGGCCGGGTGTTTGTCGCCAGGCGCGGCCGGTCGGAGTTGACCACCACGATCCTGAACGACGGGGAGGTCCGCGACCTGGTCGAGAAGATGCTCAAGACGACCGGACGTCGGGTCGATTTGTCGACGCCATTCGTCGACGCGACGCTGCCGGACGGTTCGCGGCTGCACGTGGTCATCCCCGACATCACCAGAAAGCATTGGTCGGTCAATATCCGCAAGTTCGTACTGTCGGCGAATTCCCTCGACGAGTTGGTGGGGCTGGGCACGCTGACCGCGCAGGCGTCGCGGTTCCTCGAGGCGGCGATCATTGCCGGACTCAACATCATTGTTGCGGGTGGCACGCAGGCGGGCAAAACCACGCTGCTGAATTGCCTCGCCGGCGCGATACCCGGCCAGGAGCGGGTGATCACCTGCGAGGAGGTGTTCGAGCTCAAACTCGGATTGCCCGACGTGGTAGCGATGCAGACCCGTCAGCCAAACCTGGAAGGCACCGGCGAGATCCAACTCCGCCGCTTGGTCAAGGAGGCGCTGCGGATGCGACCCGACCGCATCATCGTCGGCGAGGTCCGACAGGAGGAATGTCTCGATCTCCTGATTGCCTTGAACAGCGGTTTGCCCGGCATGTGTTCGATCCACGCGAATACCGCTCGCGAGGCGATCGTCAAGCTCTGCACGCTCCCGCTGTTAGCCGGGGAGAATGTTGGCCACGGTTTCGTCGTGCCGACCGTGGCGAGCTGCGTCGATTTGGTCGTGCACACCGCGAAGGACGGCACAGGTCACCGCCGGGTCCGCGAGATCGTGGCGGTACCCGGCCGGGTCGAGGGCGACGTCATCGAGACCGCGGACATCTTCACCTCCCGGGGCGGCCGCCTGGCCCGGGCCGACGGCTATCCGCCCCATCCCGAGCGGTTCGAATGGTCCGGTATCGACCTCCCGCGCCTGCTTGCCCAGGACGCCTGATGGGCGCGCTGCTCGGGTTATTGTTCGGTCTCGGTTGCCTGCTCGTCTTCCGTGCCCGGACCAGACCGGCTGTGGTCGCGACCAGCGGCCCGGACTGGCGCGACAGGACCCGTGATCTGCTGGTGCAGGCCGGGATCGAGGGGGTGTCGCCCGGGCAGTTGCTGGGCGCGAGCGCGGCCCTCGGGATCGTCAGCTTTGTCCTCGTCCTCGGCACGAGCCAGGTCTTGGTGATTGGGCTGGCGTTCGGGGGCTTTGCCAGCTTGCTTCCGCTCACGCTCGTCCGGCGCCGCCGGGCGCAGCGCTCGGTCGAGCTGCGCGAGGTGTGGCCCGAGGCGGTCGACAACCTTGCCAGCGGCGTCCGGGCCGGGCTGTCGCTGCCCGAGGCACTGACCCAGCTCGGGGTCCGCGGACCCGAGCAGCTGCGCGTAGCCTTCCGCCGTTTCGGTGACGATTACCGCGCCACTGGCCGCTTCAACGAATCGCTCGACCGCCTCAAGGCCAACCTCGCCGACCCCGTCGGCGACCGGGTGGTCGAGGCGCTGCGGATGGCGCGGGAGGTCGGCGGCACCGATCTCGGCCGGCTGCTCCGGACGCTGTCCACGTTCCTGCGCGAGGACGCGCGGACCCGGGCCGAGCTGGAGACCCGACAGGGCTGGACCGTCAACGCCGCCCGCCTCGCCCTCTGCGCGCCGTGGATCCTGCTCCTGCTGCTGTCGACCCAGCCCAGTGCGGTGGCCGCCTACAACCAGCCCGCCGGCGCGTTCGTGCTGCTCATCGGCGGTGGCGTGAGCTTCCTGGCCTACCGCGTCATGCTCCGGATTGCCCGGCTCCCCGCTGAGCAGCGGGTGCTGCGGTGACCGGCCGACCGCTGCCCCGGCGTACGACGGGGGGCGGGGGGTGAGCGGCGCGCTGGCCGGCGTGGGGCTCGGCGTCCTCGGTGGTGGGGGGCTGTTCCTGGCTGCGACCGGCACCCCGATGTCGCGCCGGCCGCGGCTGGACGCCCGGCTTGCGCCGTACCTGCGCGACGCGCCGCGGGCCTCCAAGCTGCTCGAGCGCAACCAGACGCTCACGCCCTTCCCGACGTTCGAGCGGATCCTGCGGCCGGTGCTGGGCGACCTGACCCGTGCGGTCGAGCGTTGGGTGGGTGGGCTGACGAGCGTGCGGCGGCGCCTGGAGCAGATCGGCGGCGAGATGACCGTCGAGCAGTTCCGGGCCGAGCAGGTCGTCTGGGGCGGCTTCGGCCTGGCCGCTGCATTCGGGCTCGCGCTGCTGTCGGTGCTCAGCGGCTCCGGCACCAACCCGGTCGCGCTGCTGGTGTCAGCCGGGCTGTTCACCGTCCTCGGCGTACTCGGCCGGGACCGATGGCTCACCCGGCAGGTGACCCGGCGCGAAGCGCAGATGCTCGAGGAGTTCCCGACCACCGCCGAGCTGCTGGCCCTTGCTGTCACCGCAGGCGAGGGGCCGGTCGGCGCGCTGGAGCGGGTGACTCGGATCTCCGCCGGCGAGCTCAGTCGCGAGCTCGGACGCGCCCTCGCCGAGGCCCGGAGCGGCGCGTCGCTCGTGCAGGCGCTGGAGGGCATCGCCCGCCGGACCTCGCTGGTGCCGCTGGCCCGCTTCGTCGACGGGGTGGCCATCGCCGTCGAGCGGGGGACGCCGCTGGCCGAGGTGCTGCGCGCCCAGGCCGTCGACGTGCGGGAGGCGGGCAAGCGGGACCTGCTCGAGTCGGCCGGCCGTCGAGAGATCGCGATGATGGTGCCGGTTGTGTTCCTGGTGCTCCCGGTGACCGTGTTGTTCGCCCTGTTCCCGGGCTTCTACGGCCTGCGACTGATCGCAGGATGAGCCCCGACCAGCTGCCACCGACCTCGACCCCTGCCCACAACCCCTGGAGGTAGCCCATGTCCTTATCCAAGCTCGCTGTCCTGACCCCGACCGCCCTGCTGGTGCGCGCGCAGGCGCGGGCGCTCGCCACCGGCTCCGAACGTGGCGACATCCCCGGCTGGGTGCTGATCACGATCATGACCGCGGGCCTGGTCACCCTGGTGTGGGGGGTGGCCAACAAGGAGCTCAGCAACATCCTCACCAAAGCGCTCAACTCGGTCACGTCGCCGTAGTGGCACGCGCGGCCCACCGGAAGGCCGCACCTGGCCACGACGAGGGTGCGGCCGTGGTCGACTTCATCTTCGTCTCGGTGCTGGTCGTGGTGCTGTTCCTGCTCGTGCTGCAGGTCGGGCTGATCCTGCATGTCCGCAACGTGCTCGTCGCCTCTGCGGCTGAGGGAGCCCGCTACGGCGCCAACGCCGACCGGACGCCCGAGGAGGGGGTAGTCCGAACTCGATCGGTCGTCGCCGACGCGCTGAGCCGCAAGATCGCCGATCGGTTGACCTACACCGCGAGCCAGGCCTTGGTCGACGGCGCTCCCGTCGTTGAGATCACCGTCTCCGGGCCGCTGCCGGTGGTGTTCCTGCCGGCCGGTCCGGTGTCCATCACGGTGCACGGCCACGCCCTGGAGGAGTCCAGGTGACGGCGCGCCGGCCGACCGGCGACGACGGCAACGCACTCGTCGAGTTCACCTACCTCGCCGTGCTGCTGATGGTGCCGCTGGTCTATGTGCTGCTGGCCGGGTTCCAGGTGCAGCGGGCCGCCTTCGGGGTGACCGAAGCGGCCCGCCAGGCCGGTCGCGCCTACGCCCGGGCCGATTCCACCGCCACGGGTCAGGCCCGCGCCGACGCGGCGTCGATGCTCGCGATGAAGGACCAGGGGATCACCAACAGCAGCCCGCCGATGATCACCTGCCTGGGTGGCGGCTGCCTCGAGCCGGGCTCGCGGGTGCTGGTCACCGTCACCTACAAGGTGTTGCTCCCGATCTTTCCCGCCGTCCTGGGCCGGGGCCGGGCGCCCGGCATCCCCGTGACGGCGTCCCATGTCGAGGTCGTCGACGAGTTCGGGCCGGGGCGATGACGGCCGGCCCTGAAGGGTCCGAGGACCGGGTACGCCGGGGCGACGACGGCAGTGTCCTGCTGCTCATCATCGGCTTTACGGCCGTGCTGTTGCTGCTCGTGGCCGTCGTGATCGACGTGAGCGTGGTTGTCCTGGCAAAACGCGGCGTCGCGAGCGCGGCCGACGGAGCGGCCGTCGCGGCGGCCCAGCAGGCCAATGCCGCCGACATCCGCCAGCGCGGGCTGGGCGAGCGGCTCGCCCTCGACGACGTCGTCGTGCAGCAGATCGTTGCGACCTACCAGCAGGACGCCCGGGCGGGCCAACCCGGTCTGGTCCTCGACGTCTCGATCGAGGGCGGCACGACCGCGGTCGTCGTCGGCGGCCGCACCGTCACCCTGCCCTTCGTCGGCTGGCTGGGCATCGGGCACGTGCTGGTCCGGGCCGAGGGCCGCGCCCGATCGCCCGTCGTCGGGTAGCAGAGCCAGGGTCAGGTTCATGCCGCCCGCCTCGGGCCGCTCCGTCGGTAGGCTCGCCAGTCGTGGCCGCCGACAGCACCTCCGACCTTGCCGCACTCGAGGCCACCCTGACCAGCATCGAGACGGTGCTCGACGCCCCGAAGCTGCGTGAAGAGCTGGCCGACCTCGAGGAGCAGGCCGGCCTGCCTGGGCTGTGGGACGACACCGAGAAGGCCCAACGGATCACCGGGCGGATGTCGGTGGTCCAGGCAGATCTCACCCGGATGTCGTCGTACCGCGCCCGGCTCGACGATCTGTCGGTCCTCTACGAAATGGCGTCGGAGGAGGCGGACGAGGCCACGTTGGCCGAGGCCGAAGCCGAGCTCGTGGCGCTGCGACGCGAGATCGGCAGCTTTGAGGTGCGGACGCTGCTGTCCGGCGAGTATGACCAACGGCACGCCCTCGTGCAGATCAGCCCGGGCGCGGGCGGGGTCGACTCGCAGGACTGGGCGCTGATGCTGTGGCGGATGTACTACCGATGGGCCGAGCGGCACGGCTACGAGCTTGACGTCCTGGAGTGGCAGGAGGCCGAGGAGGCCGGCGTCAAGAGCGTGGTCTTCCAGGTCAAGGCGCCCTACGCCTACGGGACCCTCGCCGGCGAGCACGGCGTGCACCGGCTGGTGCGGATCAGCCCGTTCGACAACCAGGCCCGCCGGCAGACCTCGTTCGCGGCGCTCGACGTCACGCCGGTGGTCGACACCGCCGACGCCGTCGAGGTCGACGAGAAGGAGATCCGGGTCGATGTGTTCCGGTCCTCGGGACCCGGCGGTCAGGGCGTCAACACCACCGACTCGGCGGTCCGCATCACCCACCTGCCCACCGGCATTGTCGTGTCCTGCCAGAACGAGCGCTCGCAGATCCAGAACCGCGCCGCCGCGATGATCGTCCTGCAGACAAAGCTGCTCGAGCGCAAACGCCAGGAGGAGCTCGACACGATGGACGCGATCCGCGGCGCCAAGGCCGATGTCGCGTTCGGGTCGCAAATCCGCAACTACGTGCTGCACCCGTATCAGATGGTCAAGGACCTGCGGACCGGCGTCGAGACCGGCAACACCCAGGGAGTGCTCGACGGCGACATCGATGAGCTCATCGAGGCCGCGATCCGCTGGCGTCGCACGTCCGGCTCCGAGGACGAGCCGACCCACTGACCCGGCGTACGGCGGGCCGGGTGCGCGGCTGCCCCAGCGTACGGCGCCCCTCTTGCCCCGGTATGGGCGGTTCGGGCTTGTCGTACGACGGGGGAAGGGGCGGGTGGACGACGCCCGGTTGCCGGCGCCGCGACGCAGGCACAGATGTGACGGCGCCGGAGGTCGCGTCGACAGGCGGCAGCCAGCAGCCGCGATTGAGGCCGCGGCACGCTCAGCCGAGGTGGGCGAGCACCAGCAGCACGAGCGCGAGCACGGCAGCCACGAGCAGGACCGCCTGCGCCGGCAGGCGTTGCCCCTGTGACAACTCGCGGCGGGCGGCCCGGCAGGTGGGGCAACG
>JAYTOZ010000487.1:0-2655 GCA_043747515.1 Frankiales bacterium
GGCTCTTCACCGGTCGAGCACCCCGCGCTCCACACCCGCAGCCGCCGGGTGCCTGCCGCGGCCTTGACCAACTCCGGCAGCACGTGCGCGCGCAGCGCCCGCACCTGCGGCGGGTTGCGGAAAAATTGCGTCTCCTGGATGGTCACCTCGTCGAGCAGCCGCTGCCGTTCGGCGGCCTGGTCGAGCAGGAGCAGGTACGCCCGGACATCGGCCGAACCGGTCACCCGGAGCCGCTCGGCGATACAGGCCTCGAGGGCTGCGCGACGGCTCAGGTCGAAGACCAGACCGGCAGAGGCGGCCAGCAGTGTGCGCAGCTGGCCGAACTCGCCGTCCGACAGGGCGATCATGGCCGGCCCAGCAGTGCGAGCACAGCAGGAGCGACGTCGTGCACGCCGACCTGCCGCTCCACCGCGCCGAGCGCGTAGGCGGCCTGCGGCATGCCGTAGACGATGCTGCTGGCCTCATCCTGGCCGAGGGTCTGGGCGCCACGGTCCCTCATCGCCTTGAGGCCGGCCGCACCGTCGCGGCCCATCCCGGTCAGCAGCACCCCTACGGCGTCGGGGCCGAGCGCCTGGGCGATGCTGGCGAAGCACTGATCGATGCCCGGCACGTGGTGCTGGCCGGGCTCGGGCGGGCTGGACCCGACCCGTAGCCGGTCGTCGCGGACGAGCAGGTTGCTCCCGCTGGGTGCGATCGTCACGGTGCCCGGACGCAGCCAACCGTCACCGGTGCCGACGACCACTGGCATCGCGACCAGCCCGTCGAGCCACGCCGCCAGACCGGCGATGAACCCCTCGGCCATGTGCTGGACAACCAGCACCGCCTGCGCCAGGTCGTCGGGCAGCGCTGCGAGCACCGTGAGCAGGGCCTGCGGGCCGCCGGTCGACGCACCGATCGCCACCAGCTTCACCCCGTCGACCGGTCGGGGGGCGAACGGACTGCCGACCGCCGGCTGGGCCGTGCACAGCGCCCCGACCAGCGGTCGCCCCGCGACAGCGAGCCCCTGGCTGCGCAGCCGGCCACGGGGATGGGTAATGACCCGCACCCGGGCGGCCACCTTGAGCCTGCGCCGGAGCTGCTCGGCATGCTCCTCAGGAGTCTCGCCATCGCCAAGACCAGGCTTGGCAAGCACGTCCACCGCACCGGCCGCGAGGGCCTCCAGCGCCATCGCTCCGGACGGTCCGCCGGGGAGCGTGCTGTAGACCAAGATCGGGGTCGGCTGCGTCGCCATGATCCGCTCGATCGCCTCGATGCCGCTCATCACCGGCAGGTCGAGGTCCATCAGGATCGCCGCAGGGCGCAACAGGGCGACCAGCGCCACGGCTTCCTTGCCGTTGCGCGCCTCCCCCACGATCTCAAAGTCCGCACCGACCTCCACCGCGGCCCGGGCGGCCCGCCTGTGCGCCGCGCAGTCATCGACGACGACGAGGCCGAGCAGCGCCCCTGCACCCACCGTGCACCTGTGCCCTTCACTGGCGCCCCGGTGACGCCCCCCGGTGTGTCGTCCGGGAGGGTCAGGGCCTTGAGGTCAGCCAGCGGTGAGCGCGAAACTCCCGCCGCTGCGGGTCAGCGTCCCGACCCGGGCGAACACCAGGTAGGTCCCGGGCTGGGCCTGCGCCGTGCTCCCGCCGCAGCCGGGCTGCGAGCGCCGACCCGACCACACGACGCTCGTCGACCGGGTCTCACCGGGCTGCAATAGGACCGGCTCCAACGACCCTCCCTTCGCGCAGTCGTCACTGGACCAGATCCGGTCACTGCCCGACAGGATCCGCAGCTCCACGGCGCGGCTGCCGACATTGCGCCGGCAGGCCACCCGGCCGCCGTTGCGGATGGACAGCCGCAGCAGCGGGTTGGCGCCGGTCGCGTACGACGGGGCGTCGGCCGAGGCGACCAGCACGAGCGCGCTGTCCGGACAGGAACCGACCGGACCGGCCGTCGGAGCAGTGGTGGCCGGTGCGGTCGCGGTCGCCGTCGCGGTCGCCCGCATCGACGGGGTCACCGTCGGCGTCGGCCGAGGTGTCGTGACCGTGGTCCGGGTCGGGGTGGGTTGGGCGACGGCCAACGCATCCTTGTTGGCCGAACCGCCTCCGGTGCAGGCCTTGAGCAGCACCAGCACCAGCAGCAGCACGCCGCCGATCACGGCCCGCCGACGCCAGTAGGTCCCCGCTGCCAACGGCCCGACCGGGTGCAGTGCCATCGGCTCAGATTAGCGGGGCATGCTGCACCGATGTCGGACCTGGCCCGCGAGCTCTCCACCTGGTACGCCGGGGCGGCCCGCGACCTGCCCTGGCGCCGACCCGGCACCACGCCGTACGCCGTCCTGGTCAGCGAGGTGATGCTGCAGCAGACGCAGGTGTCGCGCGTCGTCCCGGCGTACGACGCGTGGCTGGCCCGGTGGCCGGAGGCCTCCGCGTTGGCCGCCGCCGAACCGGGCGAGGCGGTGCGCATGTGGGGCCGCCTGGGCTATCCACGGCGGGCCCTCCGGCTCCATGCCGCGGCCGTGGCCGTCGTCTCCCGGCACGGTGGGCAACTTCCGACCACGGTGCCCGAGCTGCTCGAGCTGCCGGGCGTCGGGGACTACACGGCCCGGGCGGTCGCTGCGTTTGCACTGCGGCAGCGGCACCCCGTCGTCGACACCAACGTCCGGCGGGTGGT
>JAYTOZ010000488.1:0-2871 GCA_043747515.1 Frankiales bacterium
TCCGACTCACCGAGACCGAGGCGTACGCCGGGGCTGGCGATCCCGGCTCGCACGCGTTCCGCGGCAGCACCCCCCGAACAACGGTCATGTTTGGGCCACCCGGCCGGCTGTACGTCTACTTCAGCTACGGCATGCACTGGTGTCTCAACGTCGTCGCCGGACCCGACGGCGAGGCCTCGGCCGTCCTGCTTCGGGCCGGACAGGTGCTCGACGGTCTCGATGTCGCCCGCGCCCGCCGCCCCGGCGCGAGCGACCGCGACCTGTGCCGAGGCCCGGCCCGGCTCGCCAAGGCACTCGGCGTCGACGGCCGCTGCCTGGGGGCGGATCTGCTCGACCCAACCGCCGAGGTGCGGCTGCTCCCCGGCGAGCGCGCGAAGCCGGCAACGATCCGGTCCGGTCCACGGGTCGGCGTCGCCGGGGTCGGCGCGGCTACGCCGTGGCGGTTCTGGCTGGCCGGCGAGCCGACCGTCTCGACCTACCGCCCGGCGTCGTCCAGGAGCCGATCGGCCGGTGCGGCACCATCGACGCCGTGACCGCCTCCCCTCCCTTGCCCCCCGGCGTGGTCTGCGAACTCCCGACCGTCGCGCCGGTCGACGATGTCCTTGCCGACCTCGTCTGGCGGGGCCTGTTGGCCCAAACCACCGATCGGGACGCCCTCGCGCGTGACCTGGCTGCCGGCCCGGTGACGCTCTACTGCGGGTTCGATCCGACTGCGGACTCCCTCCACATCGGCAATCTCGTGCCGTTGTTCGCCCTCCGGCGGTTCCAGCTCGCCGGGCATCGGCCGATCGCACTGGCCGGTGGAGCGACCGGGTTCATTGGCGATCCCGGCGGCCGGAGCAGCGAACGCACCCTCATGGACGCCGCGACCATCGCCGACCGGGTCGTCAAGCTGCGCAACCAGATGGCGCGGTTCCTCAGCTTCGACGACGGGCCCGGCGGCGCGATCCTCGCCGACAACCTCGACTGGACCGCTGATCTGTCGATCATCGATTTCCTGCGCGACGTCGGCAAGCATTTCCCGGTCAGTCAGATGCTGGCCCGCGAGTCGGTCAGCGCCCGGCTCGAGAGCGGTGGCCTGTCGTTCACCGAGTTCAGCTATCAGCTCTTGCAGTCCCTCGACTTCGTCGAGCTGCACCGACGCTTCGGCTGCACCCTGCAGGTCGGCGGGAACGACCAATGGGGCAACATCACCGCCGGGCTGGACCTGCTCCGCCGGGTCGATCGGGCGTCCGCGCATGCACTGACGTTCCCGCTGGTTACCGACAGCTCTGGCGCGAAGATCGGCAAGAGCACCGGCGGCGGCGACGTCTGGCTCGACCCTGCCATGACCTCGGCATACGCACTGTTTCAGTTCTCGTTGAACGTCGACGATCGCGACATCGGCGCCTATCTGCGGCTTCTCACCTTCATCGGACGGGGTGAGGTCGAAGGGCTCGACGTCGACACCGCGCAGCGGCCGCATCTGCGGGCGGGGCAGCGCCGGTTGGCCCGCGAGCTCGTTGCCCTCGTTCATGGCGTCGCAGAGGTCGGCCGGGTAGAGGCTGCGAGCGCTGCGCTGTTCGGGTCGGGTGCGCTCGAGCAGCTGGACGAGCCGACCCTGGCCGCTGCACTCGCCGAGGCGCCCAGCGTGAGCGTGACGGGTCAGTGTCCCCCGTTCGTCGAGTTGCTCGCGGAAGGGCTGGGACTGTCCCGATCCGATGCCCGTCGCGCCGTGCGCGAGGGCGGTGCCTATCTCAACAACGCCAAGGTCACCGACGAGGCGGCCGTGCCGCGAGATGGTGACTGGTTGCACGGTCGATTCCTCGTCCTGCGTCGCGGCAAACGCGCCGTCGCCGTCGTCGAGCGACGAGCATCCGGCTGACGCTGTGCACCGATCCCGCGCCGTCCGTGCCACCTCCTCGGTCCGCCGGAATACCTGGCTCGGCGATCCGATCGCTGCGGTGGTCGAGCGGCGGGTGGTCGAGCGGCGGGTGGCCGGGCGACGCTCGACGTTGGCGGCCGCATGCGTCGACCCGCCGGACCCGGGCGCTGATTTGACTCAGCCCACTCGGATCTCATAACTTCCCTGTCGCCCCCGAAGCACCGGACACCAGCGATCACGTCGCTGGAGCACGGTTCGCGGGCCCCCGTCAGACGGAAAAGCGCGACAGATCCATGTCCGCCGCCGGGGTTGCGGGTGGAACGGTGAGGCCGCACAGGTTTGACAGTTCCACGGCGTAGCAGCTAGGTTAGGCGAGTTGCCCCGCGAACGGCCGAGAGGTTGCAAGCGGTGAGCGCCCGTTCCTTGAGAACTCAACAGCGTGCCAAAAGTCAGTGCCAAGAAACACCCCGTGCCACGACGTCGCGGTCAGCCCTTCCGGGCTGTTCGTTGTCGTGGCCGGATTCCTTTGGTGAACAGATTGACAGAAATGTCAGCAGTCTGGTCGCCAGAGATCAACAGCTGACCACTCGCCAAGGGTGGCAGCGACTCTCTAGTCGGTATACCAACGGCCTTCGGGTCGTTGGGCAACCAGCGAACATTAATGGAGAGTTTGATCCTGGCTCAGGACGAACGCTGGCGGCGTGCTTAACACATGCAAGTCGAGCGACAGTGTCTTTCGGGACATATGGAGCGGCGAACGGGTGAGTAACACGTGGGCAACCTGCCCCTAGCTCTGGGACAACTCCGGGAAACCGGGGCTAATACCGGATACGACCTCGGACGGCATCTACCGAGGTGGAAAGTTTTTCGGCTAGGGATGGGCCCGCGGCCTATCAGCTTGTTGGTGAGGTAACGGCCCACCAAGGCGACGACGGGTAGCCGGCCTGAGAGGGCGACCGGCCACACTGGGACTGAGACACGGCCCAGACTCCTACGGGAGGCAGCAG
>JAYTOZ010000489.1:0-2307 GCA_043747515.1 Frankiales bacterium
CCGCTCACGCAGCTCGACCGGGTACCTCTTCGACGTAATCCCTGACATGACCCCAACCCTTCCAAGAAACGGAGTCTCCGGACACGCCGGGGCGGTTCACTACCTCCAGTTCCGCGAAGCTCGGGACATCCTCTGTGCGTTTGGCGTTTGTCTGTAGGCCGGTCAGGCGCAGCGGGTGGCCTACGCTCGACGTTCGCGGTCCGTCGATGGCCGATGGGCCAGTCGGTTTGCTGGCGTCAGTCACGACTCGGGGAGTCATGGCAACGTCTGCCACATGCTGACGCGTCAGAACTTGGACGCGGGCGGGGGCACGGCAGGGTCGAGGAGGAGGTCGCAGTTGATTGTTCCGACTCTGCTGCGCGGATGGCGAGGGTGCTGGCCGCGGGCGGGTGGGCGATTGCTCCGACGCGTCGCACTGGCGGGGGAGTGTCGGCTCGGTCTTGACAGTCCACGAAGGCAGCCCCTGTTCAGTGACGGGGCTCTCCTCAGATTGCGTAACCCCGTCGGGGCTCGATGCGATAACGGGGGTGCGACCTCAAGACCCCCTCCCCCCCAGCCGATGGAGACAGCATGGACCTGACCCGCACCGCCCCGATTGCCCGCCGTACCGCTGCCTTCGGCGCGGCTTTCGTCTTGGCCCTCGGGGCCAGCGGCGTGGCTGCCTCCGCGGCATTCGCTGATGTCATGCCGACGCCGACCTTCACCGAGATGCCCAGCGCTGCAGCTCCTGCGCCGACCGAGGCACCCGCCTTCACCCTCACGAATATGGGCAACGCTTACACCCTGTCAATCGACATCATCGGCGCCCCCATCGTGCTGAGCTACACCGTCGACCCGAACGGCGCTATCGCCAACGTCAGCACCAGCACCGGCACTGTGGCTGTCGACGGCCACGAGCTAACCCTGACCCTCACCGACGGCCGGGTCGTCAACGTCGAACTCGGCGAAGGCGGCACCTCCGTAAAGGAGGTTCAGGTCGAGCAGCCCGAGGCCGAGCAGAGCGCCGCCCCCGAGCAGACCGAGGCCCCTGAGCAGGTCGAGGCCCCTGAGCAGCCCGACGCCCACGCGGGTGGCCACGTCGATGAGGTGAAGGCACCAAAGGCTGAGCACACTGCGGCCCCCGAGGCTGTCGAGCCCACCCAGGCCCCGGAGCAGCAGCACAGCGCTCCCGCCCGGTCCGGCGGCGAGGGCGGCGGTGACTCGTCCGGCGCCAACTCCTCCGGTGGCAACGACGGCGGTAGCAACAACTGATCACCACGGTCTCTGGCAACTGCGCATGTCGCTCGTGACAGCACTGCAGCGGCGACGCTTCGGCGTCGCCACTGCAGTGCTGTGCCCGGTGTTGGGTTTGGCGGCCTGTTCGGGCGCCGGCGCTCGGCACACGGCCGCCCCAATGCCGTCGGCGTCTGCGTCGACACCCACGACGAAGTCCGCGACCGCGCCGGTTGTGGACCGGGCTGCCGCTACGGCCCTGGCCGGGGCTATCGCCGCCTCGCGGCGGCTCCGTTCGTACAACTTCCGCTCATCGCAGAAGCTGACCGGGGGGAGCCGGGAGCAGGTCTCCGGAATCACCGGCCGGGCGGTGCGGCCCAGCTCGCTGGCGTATGTCCTGCGCACCGGCGCCAGCTCGCAGGAGATCATCAAGATCGGTCAGCGGACCTACCTGCGGGTGCCGCCCGCGCCGTACAAGGTCCTTGCCAAGGCCACGGCCGCCGTCGACCCGTTGGCGTCGCTGCTGACGCTGCTCGGCTCGGTTCGCGACCCGCACCTGGCGGGCAGCAGTCTCACCGGCAATGTCCCGGCGACCGACCTGGCGAAAGCCAAGCTGGCCCCTGCGGGCGCGGCATCCGGCGCGACCGTGCCAGTAACGTTCACCCTGGACGCCGCCCGGCATGTGAGCTCACTCAACCTGGCATTTAGCGTGCAGGCGGGCTCGAAGACCCTCGTGCTTGTCGAGTCGACGGCCTTCTCGGGCTTCGATCAGGCTCCGGCCATCAAGGTGCCGACAGGCCCCCGGGGCTGAGGGTGGGTCTCCGGAGGCCTCGTTGCGCAAGGACGTGGAGGGCAGGTATCGGTCCCCCGGCTGGACCTGGGTGAGTTCGTTGCTGCCGCCCAGCTCGGTGAGCCGTGGGCGTTACGTCTGGTCTATGACGAGCTCGCCCCGCAGGTGCATGGATACCCTCGTGCCCGAGGGGCGCGCGAGCCTGAGGACCTGACCAGCGAGGTGTTCTTGACCGTCTTCGCCCGGCTGCCCGCCCTCACCGGTGGGGCAGCCGTCTGGCTCTCTCCGCAAACCCGCAACCACAG
>JAYTOZ010000490.1:0-2052 GCA_043747515.1 Frankiales bacterium
TGCAGCACCTGGTGCACGGCGCCGAGATCCCAGCAGGTACGCGGCCGCAACGGCAGCAACCGGCAGTCCCGGGCCCGCCACCACAGCCAGCGGGGGCCATCCCACGCCAAGGCAGCGAGCGTGACGGCGACCTGTTCGGTCGGCACGATCCAGGACCGACCCCCCGTCGCCAGGCCACAACCGGCGTCGGTCGTCACGACGGCGAGCAGCTCGCCGCGCTGGAGGGCCGGCCTCAGCGGCCCTCGTCCAGGCGGCCTTCGTCCAGGCGATCCTGGTCGAGGCGGTCCCGGAGCGCCGCCTGCTCGGCGGCCCGACGCCCGGACCGCCGCGCCAACGCCGCCGCGAGCGCCTCCCGTTGCCGACGGAGCAGGACATACCCGACCGCGCTGCTGACCAGCAGCCCGATGGCCGCGAGCGGCAGCCCGGTCAGCCCGGTGAGCAGGTTGAGCAGCACCACGACGAGCAGGAACAGTGTGAGCCGGGCCAGGGTGTAGACCGCCGCAGCCCGGCCTGCTGAGCGTTCGACGGGCGGGTCGACGGGGCCGAAGGTCACCGGGCCAGCCTACGACGCTCAGGCTTGCGGCGACCCCGGCTCGGGCACCCGCCGGCGCCCCTCGAATCGGGTCGACAGGACCACCGTGGTCCGGGTGCGGCTGACGCCCGGGATCCGGCGCAGCGTTGCGAGGGTGTGCTCGAGCGCATCGACGTCGGCGACCCGAACCTTGACCATGAAGGCCTCGTCCCCGGCGACGAACCAGCAGTCCTCGACCTCCTCGACCTGCGCAAGGCTCGTGGCGAGATCGTCCTGCTCGATGCCCTCCCGCTGCTGGATGCCCACCAGCGCGCTGACGCCGAGCCCGACCGCCTTGGGCTCGATATCGGCGGCGTACCCGCGCAAGATCCCGTCGCGCTCGAGCCGCCGCACCCGGTCGTGCACGCTCGGGGCGGACAGCCCGACGGCTCGCGCCAGATCGGCGTACGACGAACGGGCATCGCGCTGCAGGGCGCGCAGCAGTAGGCGATCGATGTCGTCGATCTCACAGTCCTTCGGCTTGGAACGAGGGTATCCTTGTCATCGTAGGCATAATGCCTTCGTCACCCCTTGTATCGTCGGAGTCACCATGGACCTGTTCGAGCACACCCTCGCCGGCGTCGCAGGAGCCGAGCATCTGCGGACCGAGGCCCGGCGGGCCCACGCCGCGGCGCTGTCACGGCCACGGACCGGCGGGCTCCGCGCCCTGTTGCACCGGGGTCGCCGCGCACGCTGAGCCGGCATCAGCGCCGATGCATACACCTGTTGCGGCGAGTACCCGAGATAGCTCATCTCCGGCCCGACCGAGGAGGTTGCTGTGCTCTACGCCAATGGCGCGGTTGGGATCGCGGTGCTGGTCCTGTGGGTCTACGCCCTACTCGACGTCATCACGTCCGACGAGACGCGGATCCGCAATCTGCCCAAGTGGGGCTGGTTCGTGGTGGTGCTGCTGCTCGGCGTGCTGGCGATCGGGCCGGTGCTGTGGTGTGTAGCCGGCCGGCCGCGGGGGGCGGCGCGCTCGCTGCCCTACAGCGGCAATCGGGGGATCCCGGCGCAGTACGACCGGCCGGGCCGGGCCGCCACCACCTCGCCGGACTCGGACGAGGCGTTCCTGGCCTCCATCAAGGCCCGCACCGACGCCCAACGACGCAACGCCGAACAGGAGCGCCGAGCCCGCGAGGCCGACGGCAGCTGAACCGACTCAGGCGTAGCTGTGCAAGCCGACCACAAAGATGTTCACGACGTAGTAGTCGACAATGAGCGCCCCCGCCGCGGCGACAGCAACCTTTGCGGCCTTGCTGCCCTTCCAGCCAGCGGTCGCGCGGGCGTGCAGATAGCCGGCGTAGAGCACCCAGGTGATGAACGACCAGGTCTCCTTGGGGTCCCAGCCCCAGTACCGCCCCCAGGCCGACTCGGCCCAGATCGCCCCGGCAATGATCGCGAAGGTCCACACCGGGAAGGCGAACGCGATGATCGAATACGACACCCGATCCAGTGCCGGCGCCGGCGGCAGGGCTGCG
>JAYTOZ010000491.1:0-4126 GCA_043747515.1 Frankiales bacterium
TATTTGTCGGGCAAGCACAAGCCGATGTACATGGTGCAGGGGCTCGACGCGTCGTTCGATGCTGTGTTCTTCATCAGCTACCACGGCTCGATGAGCTCATCGGCGGTGCTGTCGCACACCTACAATCCGCGGGCCATCGCCGATGTCACGCTCAACGGCACGGTGGTGGGGGAGTCCGGCATCAACGCCTTGGTCGCCCAGGCGTACGGCGTGCCGATCGTGCTCATCACCGGCGATCAGACGACGGCTGACGAGGCGGCACCGTTCTGCCCGGGCATCGAGGCCGTCGTCGTGAAGCAGTCCTGGACGCGGTTCGCCTCCACCGGCCTGCACCCGGTCCAGGCCCGGGAGCTGATCCGGGTCGGCGCCCGGACCGCGCTGGAGCGGCTGTCGTCGTTCACTCCGCCGCAGATTCCGATGCCGGCCACCCTTGAGGTCCGCTTCCACACCGGTGATTTCGCCGAGATGGCCACCTGGCTGCATCGGGTGGAGCGCATTGACGAAAAGACCGTCGCCATGATCGACGAGGACCCGCTGCGGTTGTTCCGTACCTTCATCACCGCCGTGTCGCTGACCCGCTCGATCGTGGAGTGGTGAGCATGCGTGGCGTCGCGGTGGTGACGGGTGCGGCCGGCGGGATCGGCGCGGCTGTCGCGCGGCGGCTGGCTTCTGACGGGTATTCGGTCGGCTGCCTGGACATCGACGGCGATGGCGCAGCGGAGGTGGCGGCGGACCTCGCAGGCGCGCTGGCGGTGACCTGCGACGTCGCGGACGAGGAGTCGGTAGCGGCGGCTCTGGGCGCGGTGCGTTCCGGTCTCGGCCAAATCTCGGTGCTCGTCAACGCCGCCGGCTACTTCGACCGCCACGACGTGCCGGAGCTGTCGGTCCAGCAATGGCGGCGCTTCATGGATGTCAACGCGATGGGGCCGTTCCTCACCTGCCGGGGGGTCCTGCCCGCCATGGTTGCGGCAGGAACTGGCGCCATCGTCAACGTCGTCTCGACTGCCGGTGTGCGGGGTGGCCGTCAGCGGGCGGCGTACTGCGCATCCAAGGGTGCGCTGCTCCAGTTGACCCGCAGCTTGTCGGTCGACCACGGGCGGCAGGGGATCCGCGTGAATGCGGTCTGCCCAGGGCTGATCGACACCCCGATGGCCGATTGGATCCGGCACGACGTCTCGGCGATGGCGGACTTCGACGCGAGCCTGCCGGCAGGGCGCATCGGCACGCCGGAGGAGGTCGCCGATGTGGTGTCTTTCCTGGTCGGCCCGTCCTCGACGTACATGCACGGCGCGACGGTCATGGTCGACGGCGGCATCTCCGCATGATGATGGGACGGGCACTGCGCCCTCAGCGAAAGGACGGATCGACGTGATGCTTCAAGGGGGTGCTCTCGCGATGAGGCTGTCAGGACGCGTCGCTGTCGTCACCGGAGCGGCGGGCGGGATCGGCGCTGCCACGGCGCGGGCGATGGCAGCCGAAGGCGCCCGCGTCGTCGTCGCCGACGTGCAGTCCGGCGAGGCGACCGTCGAGTCGTTGCGGAGCACGGGCGCGGAAGCCATCTTCGTCCCCTGCGACGTGTCGGAGGCCGATCAGGTTGCCGCCATGGTCGCTACCACCGTGGCGCGGTTCGGGGCCCTGGACGTGCTGGTCAACAACGCTGGCATCAGCGGCGGGACGGGCCTGTTGCACGAGCTCGACGTGGCTGTCTGGAACCGGGCACTCGCCGTGAACCTCACCGGTCCGTTCCTGTGTACCCGCGCCGCGATGCCGCACCTGCTCGCCTCCGGCCGCGGCCGGATCGTCAACATCGCATCCACCTACGGTCTCATCGGCGCGCCGCTCGCGCCTGCGTACTGCGCCTCGAAGGGAGGCGTGGTCAACCTCACCAGGCAGCTCGCCGTGGATTACAGCGGGCAGGGCATCCGCGTCAACGCGATCTGCCCGGGCTACATCGACACCGACATGGGGGGCCACCGGGCCGGGCTCGACCCCGAGGCTGCCGCTGCCGCCAACGCGCGTCGCGAGACAGCGGCTGCGCGGCAGCCGATCGGCCGGCAGGCGCACGCCGACGAGGTGGCCCGCGTGGCCGTCTTTCTCACCAGCGACGAGAGTTCGTTCATGACCGGCTCGATCGTGACCGTCGACGGCGGGTGCACCACGACGTTCAACCATGGCTGATCCCAGACTTGGGCGGGTGACCACGAGGCTGACCGAGCGCGCCACGCCGACCCCTCCTGCGCTCCTGTTCGCGACGGCGTGCGGGTGCGCCGACCGCTCGTGCGCCACGCGGTGTGGCGCAGGACGGTCTGGACCACCCGGGCGGGCTGGTCCCAGTGCGGGAAGTGGCGGTAGCCCTTCCACACTTCGACGAGCATGCGCCCCTGCAGCTCCTCGGCACGAGCCGACGGGGCGGCGAGCGCGGTGTCAGCGTGGGAGTTGGTCAACGGATCTCCTGAAGTCGGTTCTGGCCGACGTCGGGGCGCACGGCGCCACGGCCGGTCAGGTCGTGCCGCCCAGAGCGGCATGGCCCCGCTCGACCAGGGGCAGCACCATGTCGCCGAGGCGTTCGAAGCCTTCGCCGATGGTCAGGCCCCGCTGTGCGCGGAAGTGGATCCCCTCGAAGATTGCCGCGATCTTGAAGTACGCGAAGCCCAGGTACCAGGGCAGTGGCGTGAGGTCCAGGGTGCTCTGCCTTGCGTACGTCGCCAGCAGGTGGTGGCTGCCCGGATAGCCCGGCACGTCAGCCGGCACCGCAGCGACCGGGCTGTCAAGACCGCGCATGCCGTCCCACCAGACCACCGTCGACGCCACGTCGGCGAGCGGGTCACCCAGGGTGGCCATCTCCCAGTCCAGGACCGCCACGACGTGTCCGCGTCCGGGGTCGACCACCACGTTGTCCAGGCGGTAGTCGCCGTGCACGATCGCGGCGCCCTGACTGACCGGCAGCTGTTGGCCGAGCCGCTCGGCAAGCCGGCTGAGCTCGGGTAGATCGCGGCTGTGCGAGGCCTCGAGCTGGCGCGCCCAGCGCGAAAGCTGGCGCGCCAGGTAGCCCTCTGGACGACCGAGGTCCGCGAGGCCCACCCGCGCGGGGTCGAGTCGGTGCAGCCGGGCGAGGACGTCGATGAGCTCGCCGGCCAGCGCCGTCGCGCCGGCGGCGTCCAACCGTTCGAGCTGCGCCCGCTCGCGCAGGACCTCGCCGTCTGCGAACTCCATCACGTAGAAGGGCGCGCCGATCACCTCGGGGCCGGCGAGCAGCAACGGTCGCGGGACGGGGACGTCGGTCGGTGAGAGGGCGGCCAGCAGCCGGTGCTCGCGCCCCATGTCGTGTGCCGTCTCGAGGATGTGGCCAAGCGGCGGCCTGCGCAGCACCCACCGCTGCTGACCGTCGGTGAGCAGGTACGTCAGGTTGGACCGCCCACCGGCGATCAGTTGCGCAGACAGCGGCCCGTGCAGCAGCTCGGGCAGCGCCTCCCGCAGGTGCCCCTCGAGCGCGGGGATCGACAGCCCGGGCGGGCCATCCGCTCCGTCACTGTGGCCAGGGGTCGACCCGCTCAGCTTGGACGTCATCGTGCCCTCCTCCGATACGCACCATCCACGGCGGTTGGTCGGGGTCAACCGACGATGACGACCTCTTCGACGAAGGCGGTGGGCAATCGGCCGGCGTCCGCGAAGTTGGGCACGTCCGCCAGGGCGGCGGCGAACTCGGGCGACGTCGCGGCTGCGCCGAAGGCATCCTGATCGGCGAAGCTCAGGCTTGCGACCCCCAGGAAGGGGGGCTGGCCGTCCGGGGCCGCGACCGCATGCTGCTGCACGTAGCGCTCCACCCCCGGGACCTTGGCGACGATGGGTGCGTGCCTATCGCGCCAGTAACGCAGGGACTCCGCTCGGTCCAGACCGTCCTTCTCGTACAGCACGAACGTCACCGTGAACACAGGGTCTCCTCTCAGCTCCCGTTGGGGACGAGCACGCCGCGCCCGATCATGCGGCCCTCGTCGAGGGCGTGCAAGGCTTCGTTGATGCCTTCGAGCGGGAACGTCGTCGTGGTCAGCCGGATTGCTCCGCGGGCGGCCAGCGCCACAAGTTCGACCAGCTCGCCGTAGTTGCCGCAGATGTTGCCGACGAAGCT
>JAYTOZ010000492.1:0-8258 GCA_043747515.1 Frankiales bacterium
CAAGGGTGGGACTGCATGCCGTGCTGCGCGCCGCCGTCAGTTCGGTCCCTTACGATGTGCTCCTGACCCCGTTCGTCGTGCCGATCGTCGGCGCACTCGTCCGGCGCCTTGACGGCGACCCGCTACGACGGTGAGTTGCGCGGCCGTGGACGACCAGGGACCAACCGTGAGGAGCTCCTCCCCGTGAGCGACCGCTCCCGGCTGCGGCTGGTGGTGCTGCAAGTCCTGGTCGCCTCGATCCTGTTGACCCTGCTCGGCCGGCTGGCCTACCTCCAGATCGATCAAGGTGCGGCCTACCGCAACGCCGCCAGCGCCAACCGGATCCGCTCGGTCGTGACCCCGGCGGCGCGCGGCATCGTGCTCGACGACCGCGGTGTGCCGCTGATCAGCAACCGCACGGCGCTCGTCGTCTCGGTCAACCGCTCGGTCCTGCGCACCGCGCCCCACCACGGACGCGAGGTGCTGCAACGACTCGCAACGATCATCGGCGTGCCGGCGGCCGAGCTGACGAGTGCCATCACCCCGTGCGGTGAGCGGCTCGCCGACGGGACCCGCATCAGCCCGAAAGAGTGCTGGAACGGTTCGCCCTACCAGCCGGTGCCGGTGAAGGAGTACGCCAGCGAGCGGGCCGACGAAACCGATCGGGTGCTGACGATCGAGGAGCATGCCGAGGACTTCACTGGCGTCACGGCGAGCTATCAGGCGGTCCGGCAATACCCCCAGAAGTCCCTCGCCTCGCACGTACTGGGCTATCTCGGCCCGCTGTCCAAGGACAACCTCGCCGACCCCAAGTACAAGGAGCTCCCGGCCGGCTCGCAGATCGGCCGAGTCGGCCTCGAAGCGGCGTACGACGATCCGTTGCGCGGCACCAGCGGCGTGCAGAAACTGGTCGTGGACAAGGACGGCAATGTCACCGGGACGCTGAACACGCTCGACGCGCGGGCCGGCGACGACCTGGTGCTCTCCCTCGACGCCGGTGTGCAGAAGGTCGCCGAGGACGCGTTGCAAGCCGGCATCCTGCAGGCGCGCGGGCAGTACGACAAGACCAACAACAGGGACTACGTCGCACCCAACGGCGCCGTCGTCGTGCAGGAGGTAGACACCGGTCGCATCGTGGCGATGGCCAGCTATCCGAGCTACGACCCGACGCTGTTCGTCGGCAAGGTGCTGACCAAGGACTACGTGGCCCTGCGCGACGCACCGGGCAAGCCGCTGATCAGCAACGCCACCCAGGGCCTGTTCGCGCCGGGCTCGACCTTCAAGATCGTCTCAACGGCAGCGGCGGTGGCCGCCGGCAGCTCGATCGATGGCTATTACCCGTGTCCGTCGGAGATCACGTTCGGCAACAAGACGTTTCACAACTTCGAGGGTGAGTCGACCAGCGCCAACATCGATTTCCGCACCACACTGATCAAGTCGTGCGACACGGTCTACTACCAGCTCGCCTACGACGAATGGGTGCGCGACGGTGGCCCGCAGGGCAACGCAAGGCCCCGCGAAGCCTTCCCGAAGATGGCCCGCGCCTGGGGCTTCGGCAGCAGGACCGGGGTCGACGTCCCGGACGAATTGCGCGGCCTGATCACCGACCGCGGCTACAAGCAGCGCTACTGGGCGCAGGCCAAAGGCGACTACTGCGCCGGTGCCAAACGGCGGGTCAAAGGCAGCTACCTGCAGCAGCTCGACCAGGAGTTCTGCACCGACGGCTACCGCTACAACGCCGGCGATGCAGTCAACTTCGCCATCGGACAGGGCGATGTGCTCGTCACGCCGCTGCAGTTGACGTCGGCCTATTCGGCGCTCGCCAACGGCGGGACGCTCTACGCGCCGCGGCTGGCCAAGGGCCTGCTCTCAGCCGACGGGCGAACAGTGACGCCGATCCCGCCAGTCCGCACCGGTCGGTTGCCTGCATCACCGCAGGTGCTGGCCTACATGCGGAGCGCTCTCACCGGCGTGCCGCAGCTCGGTGGAACGGCTGAAAAGGCCTTCCAGAAGTTTCCCTTCGGGCGGCTCCAGATCGCCGGCAAGACCGGCACGGCCGATGTCCGGGGCAAGTCGCCGACGTCGTGGTTCGCCTCCTTCGCGCCGGCGGCCACCCCGAAGTACGCCATCGTCGTCATGGTCCCGGAGGCTGGCACCGGCGGCACCACCGCAGCCCCCATCGCCCGGGCGATCTGGGACGGGATGTACGGCCTGGAGGGTCGCCGGGCAGTGCTCGGCAACGGCCTGCCCACCGCCCTTCCCGTCGTACGCGGGGATGGCTCGATCGCTCCCCCCGGGACCCGGGTGCCGGTCCCGCCGCGGGTGCTGCGGCCGACACCGGCCCCGTTGCCCACCCCCGGCGTGAGCGCGCTCGGCCAACTGCCCTTCGCCGACCTGCCGCGGCGTCGCCCGGCCGGGGGCGGCGCATGACCGACTGGAGCACCCCGCGCGTCTCGCCGGTGTCGCTGCGGCCACGGTCGGCGTCGCTGCGGGACCGGGCCCTGGACCGGGAGTCGGTGCTGCGCCGCCTGGACTGGGTCCTGCTGCTCGCCGTCGCCGCGCTCGCCACTGTCGGCGGGCTGCTCATCTGGTCGGCGACTCGTCAGAAGGAGCTCGACGCCGGGCTCGACCCGCAGGCTTTTTTGAAACGGCACGCGCTCAATACCGCGCTCGGGTTGCTGCTCGGCGCCGTCGCGGCCCTGGTCGACTACCGCTCGCTGCGGGCCTACGCCCCCTTCGTGTACGGCGCCTCGTGCCTAGGCCTGCTCGCCGTGCTGTCGCCGCTCGGCTCGACCATCAACGGCGCGCACTCCTGGATCGTGCTGCCGGCCGGTTTCCAGATCCAGCCGGCGGAGTTCGCCAAGGTCGCGATCGTCGTCGGCATGGCGATGCTGCTCGGCGAGAAGCGGGACGGCGAGTCCGTCCCCCGCGACGGCGACATCCTGGCGGTGCTCGCCCTGTGCGCCCTACCGATGGGGCTGATTACGCTGCAGCCCGACCTCGGCACCGTCATGGTCATCGTCTTCATCGTGCTCGGGGTGCTCGCGGTTGCCGGCTCCCCGGCCCGCTGGGTGGCCGGCCTGCTGCTCGCCGGGGCGGTCCTCGGTGCAGGGGTGGCCCCGCACGTGCTCTCGACGTACCAGAAGGACCGGTTCGCGGTGTTCGCCAACACGCAGCTGGACCCCGGCGGGGTGGGCTACAACACCCGGCAGGCCCGGACGGCCATCGGTTCGGGGGGGATCAACGGCAAGGGGCTCTTCCACGGCTCGCAGACCCAGGGCCGGTTCATCCCCGAGCAGCAGACCGACTTCGTGTTCACCGTCGCGGGTGAGGAGCTCGGGCTGGTCGGCGCCGGCGCCATCATCTGCGTGCTCGGGCTCGTGCTGTGGCGCGGGCTGCGGATCGCCACGAAAGCCACCGACACCTTTGGCCGGCTGGTCGCCGCCGGGGTGGTGTCGTGGTTTGCGTTCCAGAGCTTCGTCAACATCGGGATGACCCTGGGCATCATGCCGGTCACCGGGTTGCCGCTGCCGTTCGTCAGCTACGGCGGGTCATCGATGTTCGCCAACCTGATTGCCATCGGCCTGCTCCAAAACGTTCACCTGCGTAGCAAGGAGCTCTAAGCCGCCCGCCCGTTGTGCTGGATCGGGCCGCGAATCGCCCGGCGTTTCGCGGCCTGATCCAGCGCGGATGGGGTCCGGACAGGCGGCGGTAGGCGGGTGGCAGGCGGCGGATGGACCTGCCGGGATCGCGGGTGGCACGTAGCCTGGCCGCATGCCGGTCGAGAACCTGTTTCCGCGCCTCGAGGCGCTGCTGCCCCAGGTCAGCAAGCCGATCCAGTATGTCGGGGGAGAGCTGAACAGCCAGGTCAAGGACTGGGACGAGGCCGACGTCCGGTGGTGCCTGATGTACCCGGATGCCTACGAGGTCGGACTGCCCAACCAGGGCGTGATGATCCTGTATGAGGTGCTCAACGAGCAGCCGAGGACGCTGTGCGAACGGGCCTACGCGGTGTGGCCGGACCTGGCCGGCCTGATGCGGGCGGCCGGTGTCCCGGCGTTCACGGTCGACGGGCACCGGCCGGTGAAGGCGTTCGATGTGCTGGGCGTGAGCTTGTCGACCGAGCTGGGTTACACCAACATGCTCGAGGCGCTCGATCTGGCCGGCATCCCGCTGCACGCGACGGACCGGACCGACGAGCACCCGATTGTGCTGGCGGGTGGCCACGCGGCGTTCAATCCCGAGCCGATCGCGGACTTCATCGACGCAGCGGTGCTCGGCGACGGCGAGCAGGCGGTCATCGAGATGACCGACATCCTGCGCAGGGCCAAGCGCGACGGGCTGACCCGTGAGCAGACGTTGCTCGAGCTGGCCAAGAGTGGCGGCGTCTACGTGCCGCGCTACTACGACGTCGACTACCTATCGGACGGCCGGATCGCCCGGGTCGCCCCCAACCACCCGGATGTGCCGTTCCGGGTTCGCAAGCGCACCGTCATGAACCTGGACGATTGGCCCTACCCCAAGGCGCCTCTGGTCCCGCTCGCCGAGACGGTGCACGAGCGGATGAGCGTGGAGATCTTCCGCGGCTGCACCCGCGGCTGCCGCTTCTGCCAAGCCGGCATGATCACCCGCCCGGTGCGCGAGCGCTCGATCACCGGCATCGGCGCGATGGTCAAGGCCGGGCTCGAGGCGACCGGCTACGAGGAGGTCGGGCTGCTCAGCCTGTCCAGCGCCGACCACTCCGAGATCGGCGCGATCGCCAAGGGCCTCGCCGACCGGTACGACGGGACGCAAACGAGTCTGAGCCTGCCGAGCACCCGGGTCGACGCGTTCAACATCGACCTGGCTCAGGAGCTCAGCCGCAATGGCCGCCGATCCGGCTTGACGTTCGCCCCGGAAGGCGGTTCCGAACGGCTGCGCAAGGTCATCAACAAGATGGTGACCAAGGAGGACCTCGTCAAGACCGTCACCGCTGCGTACGGCGCGGGCTGGCGGCAGGTGAAGTTGTACTTCATGTGCGGGTTGCCGACCGAGACCGACGAGGACGTCCTGGAGATCGCCGAGATGGCCCGCGAGGTCATCAGGGCGGGCCGCGAGGTCACCGGCACCCGGGACGTCAAGTGCACGGTGAGCATCGGCGGGTTCGTGCCGAAGGCCCATACGCCGTTCCAGTGGGCCGCCCAGGCCGATGCCGAGACGATCGACCGCCGGCTCAAGCTGCTCCGCAACGCCATCAACGACGACAAGAGCACCGCGAAGGCGATCGGCTACCGCTATCACGACGGCAAGCCCGGCACGATCGAGGGCCTGCTGTCCCGAGGTGACCGCCGGGTCGGCCGGGTGCTCGAACGGGTGTGGCGCGACGGCGGGAAGATGGACGGCTGGAGCGAGCACTTCTCCTACGACCGATGGGCGACGGCGGCGGAGCAGGAGCTCGCACCGTTCGGGCTCGACCTCGCCTGGTACACCACCCGTGAGCGCGGCGAGCTCGAGGTGCTGCCCTGGGACCACCTGGACTCCGGGCTCGACAAGGAATGGCTCTGGAGCGACTGGCAGGACGCCCTCGCCGAGACCGACCTGGACGACTGCCGCTGGATCCCCTGCTTCGACTGTGGCGTCTGCCCACAGATGGGCACCGCGATCCAGGTCGGCCCGACCGGCAAGACGCTGCTCCCGCTGACCGTGGTCTAGGTGGCCCGGCAGCCACCCGGCGCGCCACCCCCGCCTGCGGTGCAGAAGCTGCGGCTGCGTTACACCAAGCGGGGTCGGCTGCGCTTCACCTCACACCGGGACATCGCCCGCGTCTTCGAGCGGGCGCTGCGCCGCGCCCAGGTGCCGATGGCCTACAGCGCCGGGTTCTCCCCGCATCCCAAGGTCAGCTGGGTCGGCGCGGCGGCGACCGGCGTCGCCAGCGAGGCAGAGTACGTCGAGATCTCCCTGGCCGAGTGGCGCGAACCTGAGCAGGTGCGCCGAGCCCTCGACGCGGCGCTGCCAGACGGGATCGACCTCGTCGAGGCGGTTGAGGCGCCGGCCGGTACATCGCTACCGGACCGGGTCCAGGCCAGCTCGTGGGAGGTGCGGCTGCCGCAGGTCGACCAGGCCGTCCTTGCCGGGGCGGTGGCGGCGTTCCTCGCGGCGGACAGCGTCGAGGTCGAGCGACTGACCAAGGATGGTCGGCGGCGATTCGACGCACGGGCTGCCGTCGTGTCAATGGCCGCCGCCAGTGATGAGGCCTGTGCCATACTTCGCATGGTCGTTCAGCACGTGACGCCTGCCGTCCGGCCCGACGACGTCCTTTCCGGTCTCCGCGCTGTGAGCGACCTGGTGACGCCGGTGCCGCCAGCGGCACTCCGGCTCGCACAGGGCCCGCTCACCGCGGACGGCGAGGTCGCCGACCCGCTCGCACCCGATCGTCAGGTCGGGGAAACGCGATAGGTCAGCGAGGTCGGCGGCGCGAGGCCCTCGGGTCGCGCGCATTCCCAGACTTGCACCGGCGTCGGCCGACCGGCCGACCCGGCTCAATACAACCCGGGTCGCCGTGACCGCGTCGCGCGGCGGCCGGACCGGAGCACCGTGCTCGACGACGAGTCGACCGAGAGCACCATCCCAGCAGCCCCCGCGGACAAACCCGTCAAGGTGATCCGCCGCCGCGCCACCAAGGCCACGGCTGCCCCCACCCAGGCGTCGGACGCACCCTCGGTCATCGCCGAGACGGATCCCGGCCAGGACGTGCCCGAACGGCCGGTCGCTGACCAGTCGGTGTCGGGCGAGGACGCCACTCACGGGCCGGTCAAGCGGGTCCGCAAGGCCCCGGCCAAGAAGGCAACTGCCCCCCGCAAGCGCGCCACGAAGGCCGCTGGCGCGGCCGTGCTGACTGATGCGGCCGTGCTGACTGATGCGGCCGTGGTCGCTGAGGCTGATGTCGTCGAAGCTGCCCGCGAAGACGTGAGACGCCCCGCATTTGCCGACGGGCCCGAGTCCAAGCTTGAGTTTGAGCAAGCCGCGCCGACGACCCGTCGCCGCAGCCGCGCCCCGGCGGTCGTGGTGACCTTCCAGGCACCGGAGACGACCGCGGCCGCGCCGTTGGCGAAGGCCGCCGCCCTGGATGCGTCGAGCACCGCCGCCGCCCCCGAGGCCGAGCCCGAAGTGGGCGCCCCCCGCCGCCGGCGCCGCGCCGGGACCGCCGGAGCCGTCAGCCCTTCCGCGTTGCTCCCGACCCTGCTTGCACCCGAGCTCGCGCCGGAGGTCGACGCCGAAGCCGTTGTGGGCGAGGACGAGGACGAGGACGACACCACCGCCCCGCGCCGCCGCCGTGGCCGCCGGGGTCGTGGCCGCCGTCCCGAGGGGGAGGCCGATGAGCCGACCGACGGCGACACCGACGCCACCGAGCCTGCGCAGGACGGCGACGCCGCGGAGGACGACGACGGCACCGACGGTCCGGCCGGCACCCGCCGGCGTCGTCGTCGGCGCCGGGGCGGCAGCGGGGGAGCCGCCGGCGAGGACGGGGAGCTCGGCGACGTCCCGACCGTTGTGCACGTCCGCGAGCCACGCGAGCGCGCACCACGCGCCCGTCGTGACGGCGGCGGCGCCGCCGACGAGGACGGCGTCCGTGGCATCGCCGGTTCGACCCGGATGGCCGCCAAGCGGGTTCGTCGCCAGGAGGGCCGCGACTCCGGTCGCAAGCGGCCACCGATCCTGACCGAGGCCGAGTTCCTGGCCCGTCGCGAGGCTGTCGACCGCGTGATGGTCGTGCGTCAGAAGGGCGACCGGACCCAGATCGCTGTCCTCGAGGACAGCATCCTCGTCGAGCATTACGTCACCAAGGCCACTGCCACGTCGTACGCCGGGAATGTCTATCTCGGGCGGGTGCAGAACGTCCTGCCCAGCATGGAGGCGGCGTTCGTCGACATCGGCAAGGGCCGCAACGCGGTGCTCTACGCCGGCGAGGTCAACTACGACGCGGCGCTCGCGGGCAACGGGCCGCGCAAGATCGAGCAGGTCCTCAAGAGCGGCCAGGAGGTCCTGGTCCAGGTCAGCAAGGACCCGATTGGGCAGAAGGGCGCCCGGCTCACCAGCCAGATCAGCCTGCCCGGCCGCTATCTCGTCTACGTGCCCGAGGGCTCGATGACGGGGATCAGCCGCAAACTGCCCGAAGGCGAACGCACCCGACTCAAGGCGATCCTGAAAAAGGTCGTCCCCGACGGCGCCGGCGTCATCATCCGGACCGCGGCCGAGGGGGCCTCGGAGGAGGAGATCGCCGGCGATGTCCGGCGGCTGCA
>JAYTOZ010000493.1:0-2648 GCA_043747515.1 Frankiales bacterium
CGTGCGAGCAGGACCCGGGCGATGCCACTCATGCCCGCCCCACCGATCCCCACCAGGTGCACCGCGCCGAGGCTCATCGGCGGATCGCTTCCAGGACCAGGTCCGCGAGCGCCTCATCCGCGTCCCGGTGGCCCAGACCGGCTGCGGCGATGCCCATCTCACGCAATCGAGGTTGATCTTTGAGCAGCGGGAGGACGACCTCCACGACGTACGCCGGGTCGAGGTCGGCGTCGTCGACAAGCAACCCCGCACCAGCGTCGACCAGCGGCCGGGCGTTGAGGGCCTGCTCGCCGTTGCCGATGGGCAGCGGGACGTAGACGGCCGGCAGCCCGACGGCGGCCAACTCCGCGCAGGTCATCGCCCCGGCCCGGCAGAGCACCAGATCGCTGGCGGCATAGGCGATGCCCATGGCGTCAACGTAGGCGAGCAGATGGTGGGTGGCCGGTGGCGCGTCGCCGAGCTGGGCCTGCACCTGATCGAACTGCCCCGGTCCGGTGACGTGCAGCACCTGCACCCCTGCGGTGGCGAGCGTCTGCGCCGCGCCCGCGACCGCGGCGTTGATGCGTCGCGCGCCCTGCGAGCCGCCGGTCACCAGCAGGACCGGCCCGTCATTGAGGCCGAGCTCCGTGCGGGCCGCGCCGCGGGCGGCCGGGCGGTCCAGGGTGCTGATCTGCCGGCGCAGCGGAATGCCGAGGACCCGGGCGCCGCGCAACCCGCTGCCGGCGACGGCTGCCGCGACCCACGGGGTGCCGCGCGCTCCGATCCGGTTGGCGAGGCCGGCTCGAGCGTTGGCCTCATGCACCACGAACGGCGTGCCACGGCGGCGGGCGGCCAGGTAGGCCGGCAATGCGACGTAGCCGCCGAAGCCGACCACCACGTCGGCGCCCACCCGGTCAAGGTGCTCCCGGACCCGATGGACGGCCCCCAGCAGCCGGCCCGGCACCCGCAGCAGGTCCAGCGTCGGTCGTCGGGGCAGCGGCACCTTCGGCAGCACCGCCAGGTCGTAGCCACGGGCCGGCACCAGCCTGGCTTCGAGCCCCTGCTCGGTGCCGAGCGCGGTGATACCGACGGTCGGGTCCCGCCGGCGCAGTGCATCGGCGAGGTTCATCGCGGGTTCGACGTGCCCCGCCGACCCGCCGCCGGCGAGCACCACCTGGATGGCCGTCACCGGCTGCGTACGACGGGCCGCCGCGACCCACGCGGGATGGACCGCGCGGCGTTGGCCCGGGAGGGCCGACCGACCGGGCGCTGGGGTCGGCTGGGAGCGGCCGGCGGCCGGCGCCGGTGCACCCGGCCGAACAGCTGCTGCACCCGGCTCTGCCGGGCGGCGAGGGCGGCCGGCGCACCGGGTTCGCGCCGGGCGACCGACAGCAGCAGGCCGATCGCGACAAGGGTCGGCACCAGCGCCGAACCGCCGAAGGAGATCAGCGGCAGCGGGATGCCGGTGATCGGCAGCAGGCCCACGACCGCGCCGATGTTGACCAGCGCCTGCGCAGCGAGCCAGGCGGTGATCCCGGTGGCGGCCAGCCGGGAGAACGGATCGGTGGTGCGCTTGGCGATTCGGATGCCGGCGTAGATGAGGGTCGCGAACAGCAGCAGGACGGTCAGGGTGCCGAGCAGCCCGAGCTCCTCACCGATGATGGCGAAGACATAGTCGGTGTGCGCATTGGGCAGGCCGCCGGACCATTTCTCCCGGCTGGCGCCGAGGCCGAGGCCGAGCCAGCCGCCGGAGGACAGCGCATAGAGCCCCTGCACCGCCTGGTAGCCAGTGACGAGCTTGTCGTTGAACGGGTGCAGGAAGCTCGTCAGCCGCTGCAGCCGGTAGGGGTCGGCGACAGCGAGCACCACGGCAAGCCCGACGACCGCCGCGAGCAGGGTGCCGAAATACCGGCTCGGCGTACCGACCACCCACAGCAGGCCGAGCGCCACCGACATGATGACGATCGTCGTGCCCATGTCGGGTTCGAGCATGACCAGGGTGCCGAGCGCGCACACCGCGGGCAGCAGCGGCACGAACAGGTGCTTCCACTCCCCCAGCAGCTTGTGCTTGCGCACGAGCAGGTCGGCCCCCCACAGCGCCAGCCCGAGCTTGGCCAGCTCACTCGGCTGCAGGTTGAAACCGCCAGGCAGCGGGATCCACCGGGTCGCCCCGTCGACCCGTCTGCCGACACCGGGCACCAGGACCAGGACCAGCAGCACGAACGAGGCGAGCAGCAGCGGGGTGGCGACGAGCCGCCACACCCGCACCGGCAGCCGTGAGGACAGCCACATCGCCGGCAGTCCCACCGCAATGAAGATGCCCTGCTTCAGCGCGATCGTGTACGACGAATGGTAGGTCGCGTAGGACCGGACACTGGAGGCCGACAGCACCATCACCAGGCCCAGGGCGAGCAGCAGGCCGGTGCTGGCCAGCACGAGGTAGTACGACGCGAGCGGTCTGTGCAGCGCCGCCGTTCGGGGCACGGACTGTGCCGGTCGGCTGCGCGACTCGTCGAGCACCCTCACCCGAGGGCCAGGGCCGCGGCGGCGAACAGCTCGCCGCGCTCGTTGTAGTCGCGGAAGCAGTCCATCGAAGCGGCCGCGGGCGCGAGCAGCACGGTGTCACCCGGGCGGGCGAGCCGCCGGGCGGCGACGACAACCTGTTCCAT
>JAYTOZ010000494.1:0-1999 GCA_043747515.1 Frankiales bacterium
CCGCTCGAACAGGTGCTCGGCGACGACCCGGACCTGACCGCCGGCGACTTCGTCCGCTGGTGCAAGCAGCTCATCGACCTGCTCGGCCAGGTCGCGCTCGTCGCGGCCGAGGGCTCCCCGGTCCGGCATACGGCCAGGGCTGCGGTCGCCGGGGTACGCCGCGGCGTCGTGGCGTATTCCAGCGTCAGCTAGCCGGGCGGCCGGCTCGATGTTGCCGGACGTCGCCACCACTTCGCCGACCGCCGTGGCCCCTCTCGACGATGCCGTGGGGCACGTCGTTCCGGTCGTACGACGGGGCAGGTGCCACCGGCGAGGCCGGTTCGGCGCACCGTCCACCCGGCCGGCCGTGGCCCACCAGGCACGATCGCGACCGGGCTGACCGTCGTATCAGGGCGGATGTTGCCTGATCGAGTTCGACGGGCCGACCGATCTGACTGTCTGCTGACCTGTCAGTCCCTAGGCTGGGCCCGTGACGTTAGCGCCGACCACCGTGCCCGCCCAGTCCACCTCGACCGCGAAGAGCCCACCGCAGCGACGGCCGTGGGTGCCAACGGCGGCCGGGCTGCTCTGCCTGTTCGCCGGTGGGCTCGACCTGGTGAGCGCCCTGACCCACTCCGATCGGGGCCGGCTCAGGATGCTCACCGACGCATTTCCGGGTGCGCTGACCAGGGCAAGCACCGCCGCCACGCTTGTCACCGGCGTCCTGCTGGTGCTGGTGGCCCGCGGCCTCCAGCGGCGCAAGCAACGGGCCTGGCGGATCACTGCGGTCCTGCTGCTCAGCAGCGTCGCCTTCCACGTCCTGAAGGGGCTGGACTACGAGGAGGCCGCGGTCGCCGGGGTCCTGCTCGTCGCGCTGGTCGCGTTCCGGTCGGAGTTCTACGCCGAGGGTGATCCACGGACCCGCTGGCGGGCGCTCGGCTCGTTCCTGGTGCTGTTCCTCACCAGCTACCTGCTGGGGCTCGCCTTGATCGGGCTGCGCTCGAGCTCACTCGTCGAGCCGTTCCAGGTCAGCACCGCCTCGGCCGAGGTGGTGTTGGGCTTCGTCGGCGTGAACGGCCCGGTCGAGTTCCAACCGAGCCGTCGCGGTGAGCGCAGCTCCGACCTGGTGGCCGACTCGCTGTTCGCACTCGGGCTGCTGACCGTTGTCTCGACGGCCTACCTGGTGCTCCGGCCGGCCGAGCCGATTGCCCGGCTGAGCCCCGAGGACGAGGCCCGGATGCGGACGCTGCTGACCCGGCAGGGTGGCCGCGACTCGCTCGGCTACTTCGCCCTGCGCCGCGACAAGAGCGTGATCTGGTCACCGACCGGCAAAGCCTGCGTGGCCTACCGGGTCGTCTCCGGGGTGATGCTCGCGAGCGGTGACCCGCTCGGCGATCCGGAGGCCTGGCCGGGCGCCCTGGCCGCGTTCTTGGAGATGGCCGACCGGCACGCCTGGACCCCGGCCGTGATGGGTTGCGGCGAGCAGGCCGGCACCGCCTGGGCCAGAGTCGGCCTGTCGGCGCTCGAGATCGGTGACGAGGCCGTCGTCGAGGTCGGCGACTTCAGCCTGGAGGGGCGGGCGATGCGCAACGTCCGGCAGGCCGTCGCCCGGGTCGAACGGTCGGGTTACACCGTGGACGTACGCCGGGCCAGCGACATCGGTGAGCAGGAGAGCGCGGGCCTGCGGGCCCAGGCGCAGGCCTGGCGGGGCGCCGAGACCGAGCGGGGTTTCTCGATGGCGCTGGGCCGCTTCGGCGACCCGGCCGACCCGGAGTGCGTCGCGGCGCTGGCGTTCCAGGACGGCGCGCTGCGGGGCTTCCTGCATTTCGTGCCCTGGGGACCGAACGGGCTGTCCCTTGACCTGATGCGCCGCGACCGCGAGGCCGACAACGGCGTCAACGAGTTGCTCATCGCCAAGGCGCTGCAGGCCGGGCCGGCCCTCGGAGTCACCCGCTTCTCGCTCAACTTCGCGGTCTTTCGTTCTTCGCTCGAGCGCGGCGAACGGCTCGGCGCCGGGCCG
>JAYTOZ010000495.1:0-3011 GCA_043747515.1 Frankiales bacterium
GAACGAGGCGGGCGTTGAGCTTCGCCGGGTCGTCGGTGCGGACCAGAAGATGATCATTGTGGGCTTCCTCGTCGAGCACCAGCTCCCGGGCCAGCTCCAGGTCGGGGGTGTGGATCGCGGTGCGGCCGGTCGGGGCGCACAGGACAGCCAGGTCGTCCTGGGCGACCAACCTGCCGCGGTCGAGCACGCCGACCCGGTCGCAGAGCGCCTCGATCTCGCTCAGCAGGTGGCTCGACAGGAACACCGTCGTGCCGCCCCGGTTGAGCTCGAGCAGCAGCTCGCGCACCTCGTGGATGCCCTGCGGGTCCAGCCCGTTGGTGGGTTCGTCCAGCACCAGCAGCCGGGGACGGCGCAGGAGCGCGCCGGCGAGCCCCAGCCGCTGGCGCATCCCGAGGCTGTAGGACGTGACGGGTCGGCGGTCGACACCGGCCAGCCCGACCTGTTCGAGGGCCTGCTCGACCCGACCCTTCCGGGTCCGCCGGCTCCCCCCCGGACCGGCGGCGTCGAGCAGCGCCAGGTTGGCCCGGCCGGACAGATGACCGACCGCGGCGGGGCCTTCGACCATGGCGCCGACCTGCGACAGCACCTCGCGCACCTTGGTCGTGCCCATCAGCTCGAGGCGACCGGACGTCGGCAGCACCAACCCGAGCAGCATCCGCACCGTGGTGGTCTTGCCTGAGCCGTTCGGACCGAGGAAGCCGTAGCGGTCGCCCTCGTGCACCTCAAGGTCGACCCCGTCGACGGCGGTGACCCGGCCGAAGCGCTTCACCAGCGCCGAGGTGCGGATCACGCGCCCTCCCGGCGCGGCGGGGGCTGCCGCCGGAGCTGCAGCGCGGCCCGGTCGAGCACACCGACGGGCACGGTGCCCGCCAGCAGGTAGGTGCGCCGGCCGTCCCGCACGACCTGCGCGTTGACGAGCGGGGTGCTGACGACACCCGCCGATGCGGCCAGGGCCTTGCTCACGTCGCGCCCGACGTTACGCGGCAGCGGCACAAGGGTGAACGCGCCAAGCCCTTCGCCGTACGTCGCGACGCCACCGCCCAGGCCGCGTACCGCATCCGTGCGGGGCAGCCCGGCCAGTGATGAGGGCAGCTCATACGGCGAGAAGCGGTCGACCAGCGCGGCCAGGTCCGGGGCGTCCTGGGTGACCGCCGCCACCCCCCGCGGCGGCACGAAGCTCGTCCGCGCCGCCGCGGGGGGTGCCAGGTCGACATCCAGCAGGACCGACGTCAGGGCCAGCCGGCCACCGGCCCGGACCTCGACCCGCAGCGCCAGCCCGGTGCCGGGATCCACCCAGAGATCAACTTCATCCACCGTCGTGCTGTCCGGGTGGCGCGGAACGAGCCGCAGCCCCGCAGCGGCCCGGCCGGCGACCCGGCGTGCCGGCAGGGCGCTGGCCTGGACGTCCCGGGTGCGCGAGAGGCGGGCCCCGACGACCGGCGCGAGCAGGTCGCCGGCTCGCGGCAGCCGCACGGCCAACGCGCCCTGGATCCGCAGCGCCCGGCGGTCGGCACTGGACCAGGTCCAGCTGCCGCCGGTGTCCTCTGCGACGTCGGTCTCCCCGACCAGGGACAGCGCGTCGATCCGGAACTGGTGCGCGCCGCGCCACCAGGCCCGGGCCCGGGTGGTGCCGCCGACCAGCGACGCGAGGTCGCCGAGCTGTTTGACGTCGGGCAGGTCCAGGGTGCCGCGGCTCTCTCCGAAGCCCGACCAGGCCACCCCGGCCGAGGCGCGGACCTTGGCCAGCAACACCCCGGTCGAGACGGGCGAGGCCCGCACCGGCAACAGCGCGACGGCGCTCGGCAGGCCGACCGTCGCCGCGAGGCCGGTGACCACGACCGCCCAGCGCCAGCTCGCCCGTCGCCCGACCACAGGGGTCCGACGAGCGGCCGCGCCGAGAGGTTCCCTGCTAGGAGAGCTCGATCAGTGGGCCGATCTCCTGGCTGGCATACCACTGCAGCTCGTGCCCCTCGGCGCCCTCCAGCCGGAACGCCGCGTCCTGGCTGCCGAGGTCGGCTTCGACGACGGCGTCGGCCGCCACCGTCACGTCCGCGACGGCCGACGGGTCGTCGACATGCACGGCCTGCACGAGCCGCAGCGGCACCCCCGTGGTGACCCGGACCGCGGCCCGATCGACGTGCGCGGCGGGTTCGACCGAACCATCCGGCACCTCGGCCACCACCACGACGCGCCGCCGGACGGCGTCCTGGTCGGCGTCCAGCAGCCGCACCGAGGCCGTGGCGGCCAGCGACAGCACGGCGTATTCCAGCTCCTCGGCGTCCCCGATCGCATACCACTCGCGCAGCGCCGGCGTCACGGCGTACGCCGGGAGCGGTGGCTCGCCGAGCTCGCCCGAGTCGAGCAGCGATCGCAGCGCGGGCAGCGTGGCCGGGAGGTAGATGCGCACAGCTATGAGGTTAGGCAGTCCTGGCGAACCCATTGCGGTCGCCCCGCAGCGCCGCGGCGGAGGTGCGCAGGGAGGTCTCGAGGACCCGGCGACGGCGGCGGGGATCCATCAGGTTGGCGCCGATCTCGTGCAGGTCCTGCGAGCCGGGGCCGAGCAGGGTGACCTTGGTGCCGGCTGCGGCGACCTTCTTCACCTCGCCCACCAAGCGCTTGGTGACCAGCCGGCGCAGGCGCCGCTCGATCCGGCCGGCGAGCGATCCCGGGGCGTCGTAGTCCAGCGAGGTCATCGGCGACAGGACGACGACCTCGTCGAGCTCGAGGCCGAGCACGAGATCGACCGAGGCCGGCGAGCAAGCGCCGCCGTCGACGTAGCGGCGGTCGCCGATCGCAATCGGGGTGTACCAGCCGGGGATCGCGCAGGACGCCATGACCGCGTCCCGCAGGTCCGCGGTCGGGGCGCCAGGCCGGCCGAACACCGTGCGCGCACCGGTGTCGTAGTCCATTGCGACCGTCCAGGCGCTCGGATGCGCCGCCCAGCCGCCGCCGGGCAGGATCCCGTCGACGAGCTGACCGACCGGCGCCATCGTCCCGCGGCCCTGCGGCAG
>JAYTOZ010000496.1:0-2194 GCA_043747515.1 Frankiales bacterium
CACGAGGGCCGGGCGCTGTCAACCGGCGACGTGGTCAGGGTCGGCTCGCAGGAGAACTGCACCGCACCAACCGATGTCGCTCACCTGCTGCCACAGTTCAGCTCGGACTGGGAGGTGCGAGTGGTCCCCGGGCCGCACGGCGCACCGGAGCACCTGACCGCTCGCGGCGTGGAGGAGCTGTTCGCGGCCAACTGGACCGTCGACCACCGCTGCGATCGGACCGGGGTGCGGCTCGTCGGGCCCACCCCCGGCTGGGCCCGCGCCGACGGCGGCGACGCCGGCCTGCACCCGAGCAACCTGCACGACTCCGCATATCCTGTCGGCGGTGTCATGCTCGCCGGCGACACCCCAGTCGTCGTCGGACCCGACGGTCCGAGCCTAGGCGGCTTCGTCGTCCCGTGTGTCGTCGTCCGGGCCGACCGGTGGCAGCTGGCTCAGGCGAGCCCCGGCGACCGGGTGCGGCTGGTGCCGGTCACACCCGAGCAGGCCGACGAGCTCAACGCCCGACGTGACCTGCTGCTGCCCTCCCGTCCGCTCGCCGCAGCCAGCCCGCACCGGCCCGCCGCCGCCAGCCCGCACCGGCCCGCCGCCCTCGTGCAGCACCCTGATCTCGTCGTACGCCGGTCCGGGGACCATCATCTGCTCGTCGAGGTCGGTCCGTCGGTGCTCGACCTCGAGGTGCGCTGGCGGGTGCACCTGCTGGCCCTCGCCCTCGATGGCACCCCGGGGGTGACCGAGGCGGTCGAGGGGGTCCGGTCATTGCTGCTCGCCGTCGATGCCCGGCAGCTCTCGCTGCCCGCCCTGGCAGCTCAGGTCGAGGTGGCCTGGCGCGAGTTGCCCGACCCGGCATCGGTGGTGCTGCCCGTGCGGGAGGTCGTGCTGCCGATCGCCTTCGACGACCCGACGGTGCACGAGGCGATGGCCCGCTACGAGCGGTCGGTGCGGCCCGATGCGCCCTGGTGCCCCGACAACGTGGAGTTCATCCGGCGCGTCAATGCCCTTGGCACGCGCGGGGACGTCTTCGAGGTGGTGACCGCCGCGGAGTACCTGGTGGTCGGTCTTGGCGACGTCTATCTCGGCGCGCCGGTCGCTGTGCCGCTGGATCCGCGGCACCGGCTCGTCACGACGAAATACGACCCGGCCCGCACCTGGACGCCGGAGAACGCCGTCGGGATCGGCGGTGTCTACCTGTGCATCTACGGGATGGAGGGACCTGGTGGCTACCAACTGCTCGGCCGGACCGTGCCCGTCTGGCGCTACCGGCCGGACGACCCGGAGCCCCCGTGGCTGCTGCGCACCTTCGACCGGCTGCGGTTTGCACCCGTGACCTCAGCGGAGCTGCTCGAGCTGCGCGCCGACATCCGCAGTGGCCGGGCCGATCTCGACGTGCGCGCGACAACCCTGACCCTCGCCGACATCACCGGTGTCGGCGCCGAACATGCCGAGGATGCGGCCGCGTTCACCGCCCGCCGGCAGGCCGCCTTCGCTGCCGAACGCAACCGCTGGGCGGCCCGGGCGTGACCGCGGCGCAGCAGGCCGGCCGGCCGGTCTTCACCCAACCCCTGCGCGACGAGCAGCTCGCCCGCTTCGCGAGTGCCTCGCCCGGTGGACCCCTCGCCGGCGTGAGCTTCGCGCTGAAGGACAACCTCGACCTGGCCGGCCTGCCGACGACGGGCGGCTGCCCGCTGCTGGAGCAGCGCCCACCCGCCGGGCGCTCCGCCACCGCCGTGCAACGACTGCTCGACGCCGGCGCGCTCCCGGTCGGCAAGACCAACCTGGATCAGTTCGCAACCGGTCTGGTCGGCACCAGGAGCCCCTACGGCCGGTGCAGCTCGGTGGCCGACCCGGCCCGGATCTCGGGCGGGAGCAGCTCGGGCAGCGCGATCGCGGTCGCGAGCGGCATCGTGCCGCTGGCCCTCGGCACCGACACCGCCGGCTCCGGCCGGGTGCCGGCGGCATTCAACGGCCTGGTCGGGATGAAGCCCACCCGGGGCATCGTGAGCACCCGAGGGCTGCAGCCGGCCTGCCGGTCACTGGACTGCGTCACGACGCTGACGCGCACCGTCGCCGAGGCGCGCGAGGCCCTCGCCGTCCTCACCGCGGACGACATGGACCCGTGGTCGCGACCGGTGCCGGCGCAGCTGCCCGTGCAGGTAGCCGCGACGGCCCGGGTCGTCGCGATCCCCGACGGCCC
>JAYTOZ010000497.1:0-2586 GCA_043747515.1 Frankiales bacterium
GGTCAGGTGTGGGGTTGCAGGCCGGCGATCACGATGTCGAACATCGCGTCGATGCGTTCGGGCGGCGCGGACTCCCGGGTGGCGGTGAGTTCCATGCCCCAGATGAGCCGCAGCGCGTCGATGAGCTCGAGGCCCTCTCGGACGTCACCGTGTTCGACGGCTCGCCGGAATAGTTGCTCGCCGGCCTGTCGCATCGCATGGAAGGCGATCTGCATGTCTGAGCCCTCGACGTACTTCCAGCTCATGACGAGGGCGCCTAGGCCCCGGCCGCGTGCCGCGTAGTGCACGTGCGCCCACATCCATGCACGGAGCGCCGCGGCCGGGTCCTGCTCACGGGTCAGCGCGACGGCCCGTGCGCGTAGTTCCTCGGTCTCATCGATGAAGGTAGCTGCGAGCAGGTCCTGACGGGTCGGGAAGTGGTTGTACAGCGTCCCGATGGACACGCCGGCGGCGCGGGCGACGTCCTCCAGGGAGATCCGCTCGCCACGTTGCTCGGTCGCGGCGCGGGCGACCGCGACGAGCCGGTCGTAGTTCAGCTGCGCGTCGGCGCGCCGGGCTCGGCGCACGGGGGCGTTGCTCATCGCTGACCTCCAACAGCTTGACAAGGTGAGGCAGCCTCAGGTTAGTATCTTGGGGCGAGCCTCACCTTAGCGCATGGTTGTGCGTGTGCCGCGTTGCGGCGTGAGCACCTCGCTCCATCTGAGGAGTTCATCCATGTCCCCTCCCCTTGTTCTTCGCCGTCGCGCTGCCCTGGGCGCCGCGGTCGTCCTGGTTGCGCAGCTGATGCTGATCTTGGACACCACGATCGTGAACGTCGCCCTTCCACACATCGACAGCGGCCTGGGCTTCGGGGCCTCCGCGCTGTCGCTGGTCGTGAACGGCTATGGCCTGGCTTTCGGTGGGTTCATGCTCCTCGGCGGCCGCCTCGGTGACCTCTATGGCCGGCGCCGCGTCTTCCAGCTCGGGCTGGCGATCTTCACCGTGTCTTCGCTGCTCGGTGGCTTGGCCCAGTCCCCGACCGGGCTGGTCGCTGGCCGCGTCGCGCAGGGCATCGGGGGCGCCCTGGTGGCCCCCGGCGTGCTGGCGCTGCTCACCACGACCGCCGCGGACGAGGCCAGCCGCAACCGGGCCCTGGCCCGGTTCTCCGCCGTCGGTGTCGGCGGCGGCGCCCTGGGACTGCTGCTCGGCGGGGCCCTGACGCAGTACGCCTCGTGGCGGTGGACGTTGCTCGTCAACGTCCCGCTCGGCCTAGGCGTGTTGCTGGCCGTCCCGCACCTGATCAGCGAAACGCCCCGTCAGCGCGAGCGGTTCGACCTCGCTGGCGCAGCCCTGACCGTCGCCGCGTCAGTGTCGGTCGTCTGGGCACTGATCGGTGCGCCGGACGACGGCTGGGGCTCCTCCCGGACCTTGGGTGGGCTGGCCCTGGGCGCTCTGCTGCTGGCAGCGCTCGTAGTCACCGAACGGCGCGCCGGTGTCCCGCTGCTGCCGCCGGTGCTGCTGCACGACCGCAGCCGGGTCGGTGCGCTGGTCGTGACGACCGCGGTCTTCGCCGGCCAATTCGCGATGTTCTTCCTCGGCGTGCAGTACGTCCAGCGAGTCCTGGGGTTCTCCCCGCTGGCCGCCGGAGCGGCGTTCCTGCCGATGACCGCCGGCATCCTGACGACCTCACGTGCGGCTCCAGGACTGCTCACCCGGTTCGGCGCCCGAGCCCTGCTGATCACCGGGACCACGGGCCTCGTGGCCTGCTTCGCGTGGCTGAGCCTGGCCGACGCGCACAGCAGCTATGCCACCGCCGTGTTCGGACCGGTGCTGCTCAACGGCCTGGCCGCCGGCCTGACGTTCATGCCCGCCGCGTCGCTCGTCCTAGGTCGGGTCGCACCGCAACAGGCCGGGGCGGCCTCGGGGATGCTCCAGACCGTGCAGCAGCTCGGCGGAGCCATCGGCCTGGCCGTCATCGCCTCGGTCTACGCCAGCCGCGCGGTACCGGGACAGTTCGTCCCCGGCTTCGGCCCCGCGCTGCTGACCTGCAGCGGCTTCGCCCTGCTGAGCGCGCTGGCCGCCGTCCTGATCGTCCCCCACGGCCACGAGGCCGACAGCGGGCCCGTCATCGAGGCCGCCCCGGAACGCGCTGAGCTCACCGGCGCCTCCGCGCGAGGCGCCAACTGACCCGGCAAACCCGGCCCGGGTGACCGGCGACGTCGCACCTCCGGGCAGCCGCCCGCAGCCCACCTGCCGCCGGGCGTTCGGTCAGCGGGCGGCGGCCAGGCGGCGGGCGGCCTCGACCACAAACGCCCGCCGTCGGTCGCGTTCGGTCGGGTCGTCTCCGGTGGCCCCGGTGATCATCTCGGCAAGCTGCGGGACGGTCTGCCACCACGCGGCCAGCGCGATCAGCGCGAACACTAGGTGCGCGGGGTCAAGACCGGTGTTCAGGAGACCATCTCGCTGGGCCTGCGCGAACCGCGCGACCTTGTCGCGGTAGTGCGCTGAGCGCTGGGCCGCATGAACGGCCGGACCGCGGGTCAGGCCCTCCCACTGCAGCAACCGTCCCAGCGCCGGGTGCGCCGCGTGGTAGTCGAACGTCGCACC
>JAYTOZ010000498.1:0-4725 GCA_043747515.1 Frankiales bacterium
AGGCCCTTCGTTGTGCTCCGCAAGCCTGTGACCTGCGATTTCACGGGTGGAGCTGAGGGGACTCGAACCCCTGACCCCCACACTGCCAGTGTGGTGCGCTACCAGCTGCGCCACAGCCCCGTGGTGCTCGCGCCAGCGTACAAGACTCTCGGCCCGGCCGGGTCACCCTTCCCGCAGGCGCGCACCGCTGGGCTCACCGAGCAAGGGCCCGAGGCCGGCGTTGTGTCGCTCCAGACGCCAGCCTCGCTCGAACTCCACCAGCGTGGTCCAGCAGGTGTTGCCAAGCGGCGCAAGTCGCCACCAGGTTGCCGGATCCAGCTCCAGGAGGGTCCCGACGAGGGCCCGAGCAGTACCGCCGTGGGTGACGAGCAGCAGGTCGGCGGCCGACGGCAGGTGCATCTGGACGGCCGCCGCGGCTCGGGCGCCCACGGCTACCGGGTCCTCACCGCCGACGGGAATCCCCTCCCAGCGGCGCCAGGCGGCGTACTCCCCCGGCCACGTGCGCGACACCTCCGCGCCGGTCAGGCCCTGCCACTGCCCGAAGTGCGACTCGCGGAGGCGCGGGTCGAGCACGAGCGGCAACCCGACGTGCTCGCAGACCGCTTCAGCGGTACGGCGGGCACGCACCAGGTCCGAGCTGACCACCGCCGCCGGTGGGTCGGAGGCGAAGACGGTCCCGAGGGCGTCGGCCTGGGCGAGGCCGACCTCGTCGAGGGGGGTGTCGAGCTGGCCCTGGATCCGGCCGTCGGCGTTGTGCGCCGTACGCCCATGCCGGAGCAGGACCAGACGCCTCGGTGACCGCCCGCTCAGTGCCGGCCCGCCGCGCGGGCGATGTCAGCGTCAACGAACGGGATGACCGGGCAGTCCTTCCAGAGCCGCTCGAGCGCGTAGAAGACCCGCTCCTCCTCGTGCTGCACGTGCACGACGATGTCACCGAAGTCGAGCAACACCCAGCGACCCTCCTTCTCCCCCTCGCGGCGCAACGGCTTGGCGCCGAGCTCACGCAGCCGCTCTTCCACCTCATCGACGATGGCCATGACCTGACGGTCGCTGGGTGCGGAGGCGAGCAGGAAGACGTCGGTGATGACGAGCTGCTCACTCACGTCCAGGAGCAGGATGTCGCTGGCGAGCTTGTCGGCGGCGGCCTGGGCGGCCGCCAGGCCCAGCTCGACGGCGCGCTCGGAGGCAGGCACGGCGACTTCTTCCAGTAGGGAGCCTCCAGTTTGTCACGGCGCGAAATCGGCGCCGACGAGCACGACGACGTCGCTGAGCGCACCGAGATCGGCCGTGCGTACGTCGTCCTGGGGCAACCCCAGCGCGGTGGCGACCTTCGCACCGAGCGCCTGGCTCTCCGGCGTCGCGTCCCGGATCAGCACCTGGCTGGTGGCGTAGCCGAAATGCTCGGCATTGCGGGAGCCGACGAACACCAGGCCGGCGGGAACGAGGCGGCTGCGCACCTTCTCGCCGATGCCCGGGGTGCCGACACCGTTGAGGACGAGGACGCGGTTACCGGTGGCCCGGGCGCCCGCCGGCACCGACTGCGCGAGCAGCCGGTCCACCAGGGCGGTGCTGGCCGGCGCGTCGATCCGGAAGCGGATCTCGTCGGTCCCGGCGTCGATCTTGATGACGGGCAGCGAGTCGTACTGGAGGTCGGAGGTCTTGTCGTCACGGCGCAGCCCGGTCAGCAGCTCGGCGAGTCGCCGGACCGGTTGGGTCGTCACCGAGGTGGCCCCGAGCGACCCCAGTAGCGGCTCGACCTTGTCCGGCAGCGCGGTGAGGATGCCGTCCAGGACCGCCTGCAATCTGGCCAACCGGGTCTGCTCCTGCTCCCCCGCCGCCAGGTAGGTCGCAAACGCCGTCGCGTGCGCACCGTCGAGCAGCTGCCGCCCGGGCTGCAGCACGATCGTGGTGCCGGTGACGACCGGGGCGTCGACGGTCACCTGCACCCCGCCCTCGAGGTCGACCAGGTGACCGAGGCTCGTCAGCTCCAGCAGCCAGCCGCCGTCGAGGGTGACGCCGATCAGGTCCGACAGGGCGTTGCGGGCACCGGTCTCGGGCAAGGTCTTGATGACCTGTCCGAATGGCACTGTCCCTGCTCCGGGCACCGTCACGATGACCTGCGGCGGCACGAGCAGCACCGCGCCGGTCCGGCTCGCCGAATCGTGCGCAAGGACGGCGCTGGCGACCGCCGTGCCGTCCGGCCCGCGCACCTGCAGCAGCACGGTCTGCTGCGTCCGTGCCTGCGCAGCAACGGTTCTCGGCGGTACATCGTGCCGGCGGATCAGCACAACCGTCACGACGGCGAGCACCGCGACGGCGACGGCGAGCGCCCCGGCGAGCAGGCGGCGGCGCTGTTCACGGCGCTGTCGACGGCGCTGCGCGCGCCGGCCCAGACCCTCGGTCACGGCGGGGCCAGGTAGAGGTGCCGCTTGTCGATGTACTGCACGACCCCGTCCGGCACCAGGTAGTAGACGGGCAGCCCGCTCTGCACGCGCGCACGGCAGTCGCTGGACGAGATCGCCAGCGCCGGCACCTGCAACGTCGTCACCGCGCCGTCCGGGAAGCCGCTGAGATCGGCCTGCTCGTAGCCGGGCCGGCTGACGCCCACGAAGTGGGCCAGCCCGAACAGGTCGTCCGCCGCGTGCCAGCCCAGGATCTGCGCCAGGGCGTCGGCGCCGGTGATGAAGAACAGCTCCACTGCCCCGTCGTACAGTCGTCGGAGGTCGCGCAGCGTGTCGATCGTGTACGTCGGGCCGGGGCGGTCCAGGTCGATGCGGCTCACCGAGAAGCGGGGGTTGCTCGCGGTTGCGACGACCGTCATCAGGTAGCGGTCCTCGGCGGCACTGACCTCGCGGTGGGTCTTCTGCCACGGCGAGCCGGTGGGGACGAAGACGACCTCGTCGAGGCGGTAGCGGGCAGCCACCTCGTTGGCGGCGCACAAGTGGCCGTTGTGCACCGGATCGAAGGTGCCGCCCATCACCCCGATGCGTCTGCCCACGCGGCCCGAGCCTAGTGGGCGGCCGGCTCAGACCAGCCGGCGACGCGCGAGCCGCCAACCCAGCCGCAGGACCACCGCGAACACGCCGAGCACGAGCAGCACGAGCAGTCCCCGGCCGCTGCGCGCCACGATGGCCTGCACGCCGCTGCTGAAGCCGTGCTCGGCATCGCGCCAAGCCCGGGCGAACCCGCCCTCGGACTTGCCCTGCGGCTGCAGGATCGGGTCGTCCTTCTGGCTGACCGAGACGGTCAGCGTCGACAGGTCGCTCTGGTTGGCGAGCAGTTGGCGCTGACCCTCCAGCCGGTCGATCTGAGCCTGCACGTCATCGACCCGCTGCTGCACCGTGAGCGTCTCGCCGATCGTGTTGGCCCTGGCCAAGATGGTCAGGAACCGGTTGCGGGCCGCCCGCAGGGAGGACAGTTGTGCGGCGGTGTCGGCGTATTGCGCGGTGACGTCCCGGCCGGAGGTCGCGGCGCTGCGGACCGTCACCCCGCCGAGGGTCCGGACCCGGGCGACGGCTTTGTCGAAGTTCTCGACCGGGATGCGGAGGGTCACGGTCCCCGTCGGCGTGGCCCCGAGCTCCTGCGTCGAGCTGGTCGAGACGTAGCCCTGCAGGCCCTCGACGGCCGTCTGCACCGCGTTGAGGGTCGGCGTGACCCGCTTGTCGTCGACGACCAGCGCGATGGTGCCGCTCTTGACGACCCGCGACGCCCCACCGTCCGGCGCCGGCGGGGCCACCGCCCTGGTCGTGGTGGTGGCGGCCTGGGGAGGACCGGCTGCAGGGACCGCCCCCGAGTCCTGCACCATCGACTCCGGGTCGCGCAGGCCCGGCGTCAGCCCCGACGAGGCCTTTGCGGCCGCCACCGGGCCAGTGGTCGCCACCGGACCCCCGCCGGACAGCAGCGATCCGGCCACCAGCGCCCCGGCCACCGCGGCCGCTGCCGCCGAGGCCCGCACCCACCGGCGGCGGTGGACCGGTCGTGCGACGGGCGCGTCCTCGACCTCCTCGCGGACGAGGGACGGCCCGAGCTCCGGTACGGCGTACGTCTCGGCGCTCTCGGTGAGCAGCCGCACCAGGTCGTCGTCAGTGAGCATCGCGTTCATCGGGCAGCCTCCAGATCGGGGTCGACCCAGGCGGTCAGCCTCGGGTCGAGGGCGAGCCGCTGCCGGGCGTCGTACAGGCGGCTCTTGACGGTGCCGGGGCGGCGGTTGATCGCGACGGCGATCTCCTTCTCCGACAGGCCGGCGTAGAAGCGCAGGACGAGCGGGACCCGCAGGATCTCCGGCAGGTCCGCGAGCGCGGCCAGGACATCGCCTGACCGTTCGGCGGTCTCGGCCGCGTCCGACGGCTGGGGCGCCGGGTCGACGGCGGTCTGCAGCCCGAGGTCACCGTCGTCCTTGCCGGTGCGGGACGCCTCGCTGCGGATCCGGGAGATGCAGGCGTTGACCACGACGCGGTAGAGCCAGGCCTTGCGGGCGTCGCCCTGCGGGACGGCGTCGCGGAACCGCCAGACCCGTAGGAACGCCTCCTGGACGGCGTCCTCGGCGTCGTGCGGGTTGCGCAGCACCAGGCAGGCGGTGCGGTAGGCCGTGGCGTAGTCGCGCCGCAGCCATTCGTCGAGCTCGTCCATGCCACTAGGACGCAGCCCGGGCCGATTCGGTTCGCCCCCTTCTCGGTGGCGACGCGATCGGGGCGGGAGCTATTGAGGGAGCAGTCGCTGGACGAA
>JAYTOZ010000499.1:0-3223 GCA_043747515.1 Frankiales bacterium
GATCAGGTCGGGATCGGTAGCCGGTGAGTGTGAGTTGGCCCGGTGCGGCGCCAGCTCAGCGAAGCTCATGCCCAACCGATGAGCCAGGACTCACCGGTGCCCAGCCGACGTCGAGCACGACCGGCAGGTGGTCGCTGGCCGAGGTCGGCGCTGCCCGGTGCGACAGCACGGTCAGCGCCGGGTCGACGAGCAGCGCATCGAGCCGGCGCGTCGGCCGGTCGGCGGGGAACGTCGGCTGCCCACCGGCATCGACCAGGCCCGCCGCCAACAGCGCCCAGGCCGCGCCACCGGGCTGCTCGTTGACGTCGGCACCGAGTATCAGCGGCACGGCGACAGGGGCAGCCGCCCGCACCCGTCGAGCGGTGTCGCGGCGCGCATCGGCGGCCAGGTCGAGGTGGCTGCCGGCGACGGCCAAGGCGCGCCCGTCGTACCGGATCACGGCGCCGACCGTCGACCGCCGGTGCAGGCCGGGCAGCTTGGGGAAGTCCTCGACCCAGCTGTTCAGCACCTCGACGCCGGGCCCGATCAGCAGCGCGTTGCCGCCGGCGCGCCGGCGGGTGACGAGCCGCAGGCCGGCGGCTCGGGCCAAACGTCGGCGCGAGGTGCGCCACAGCAGCAGCCGCGGGGCTTCCTGCAGGACGGCGATGTCCGGGCGCAACGCCCCGAGCTGTCGGGCGACGGCCGGGGCGCCGTCACGCAGCGAGCGGACGTTCCACGAGACGATCCTCAGTTGCCCTGCGCCGTGACAGCGTCGAGCAGCGGGCGAGTCGGTCGGACCATCGCGCCGGTCTGGATGCCGTGCCGCACCGCGGCGAGCAGCGCGACCCGGTCCAGCGGTTGGCCGTCCCGGTGCCAGATGTGCTGGCCGCAGGCGGCGCAGGTGTGCAGCGACAGCAGGCTGACCTCGATGCCGGTCATCGCCCGACCACAGCAACTGGGGTGGCTCATGGCTCGAAGCCTGCCGTGGCCGGCTCGGCACGGCCATGGCCCCTTGTGCCCATGTCTGCACGGGGCCGGACGATGCGGACATGCCGCCAGATGGCCCAGTCAGCGGTGCCGGGCGAGGTCCGCCGCGCCGACCAGCCCGGCCTCGTTGCCCAGCTGGGCCAGCCGGATGTCGGCGTGCGGGCGGTTGCCGCCACCGGTCAGCGCGAACTCGAATGCCGTACGGGCCGGTCCCAGCAGCAACTCCCCCGCGTCGGCCACGCCCCCGCCGATCACGAAGACCCCGGGGTCGAGCACCGCGGCCAGGTCGGCGAGCCCCTGCCCGAGCCATCGGCCGACCTCGTCGAAGCAGGCCAGCGCGGCGGGGTCGCCCTCCCGTGCGGCGATCGTGACCTCGGGCGCCTCGATGCCCTCCGGCCGGCCGCCACCGAGCTCCAGGAGCCGTGCCCCATAGTGCTTCTGGACGTCGGCGATCTCCCGCGCCTCGTGCAGCAACGCCCGGCCGGAGCAGTACTGCTCCCAGCAGCCGCGTTGCCCGCAGCCACAGCGCCGGCCGTCGGGGACGACCTGCATGTGACCGGGCTCCGCACCGATCCCGAATCGCCCGCGGTAGAGGTTGCCGTCGATGACCAGGCCCCCACCGATGCCGGTGCCGACGGTCACGCAGACCAGCTGCGTCTCGCCGCGACCTGCTCCGAAGCGGTACTCCCCCCACGCCATCGCGTTGGCATCGTTCTCGACCACGACCGGGAGCATGACCAGCTTGGACACGTCTTCGCGCAGCGCCTCGTCGCGCCATGCCAGGTTGGGTGCGAACAGCACGACGGCCCGGTCGGCGTCGACGAAGCCGGCTGCACCGATGCCGACCGCCTCGATCTCGAGCCCGACCCGCAGCTCGGCGACGACGGCGGCAATCGTCTGCTCGACGTCGTCGGGCGACGTCGACGGGGTCAGCCGGCGGGTCCGGGACAGGATCGTGCCGGCCTCGTCCACGACGCCCGCGGCGACCTTGGTGCCGCCGACGTCGACGCCGATCGTGAGCGTCATCAGCCCTCCCGCACGTCAATGTGCTCCACACCCGGCGTACGACGTCCCGGCGCGTCGTCCCGGCCCGGGCTGAGCACGGTCTGCAGCGCGGCGACGAACGACGCGGCGCTGGCGAGCAGATGGTCGACGGTCTCGGGCTTGACCTGGCGGACAGCCGAGATCGCCTGACACAGCGGGCAGGCAAGGCACTCGGCGCCGCCGGTCGCGACGTGCTCGCTGTCGAGCCGGGTGCGGGCCCAGCCCTCGACCGCGCTGAGCAGGCGCGCGGCCTCCTCGGTAGCCGAGCCCAGGGGCTCGCTCACCGGCGTACCCACAGGTCCGGATCCGGCGAGAAGCGCACGACGAGCCGGCCGCCGACCATCCGGGCGCCGCCCACCGTGCAGCGGCGCAGGGCGCTGGGCAATGACAGCAACCGGCGGTGGCCGCCGACCGTGACGACGAGCTCGTCGCCGCTGCGGGCCAGGTCGACGTCGCCCGCGGTGGCCAGCGGGAGGGCGATCGACAGCAGGAACCCGTCGGCGTCCCGTTCGACGGTGACCAGGTCGACCGCGGGGGCGTCGGCGGCCGGGTCGGTGTCGCCGTACAGGATCTCGCCCAAGGCGGCGAGCGCCGCGAGACCGACCGGTTCAGCACTCTCATACGGCGAAAGCAGCACCGGCAACGGCGCGGTGTCGGCGCGGATGGTGGCGAGTTGCTCGTGCTGCGCGGCCAGCCAGCCGGCGGTCCAGGCGTCGGTGGAGTCGGGGAAGACGCGATTGGCGACGATCCCGTCGACCCGGTAGCCGTAGAGCGCGAGCGAGGTCAGCGTGCGCCTGGCCTCGGCGACGACGACTGCCTCCGGGGTGAGCACCAGCCGGACGGAGGTGCCGGGCGCGGTGAGCAGCGCGCGCACGTCGGTGAGCTCGGCGTGCAGGCGGGCGACCGCGTCGAAGACCCGGTCCTGGGGCACGGCCGGTCCGGACACCCGCGACAGCAGTGGGCGGACCGCGCGCAGAGCGCGGCGCTGGGCCGGGAACACCTTTTCGACGTACCAGCGCAGGGCCTCGGGAAGGGAGAGCAGCCGCAGGGTCTCGCCGGTCGGGGCGCAGTCGACGACCACCAGGTCGTAGCGGCCGGAGGCGACCTGGGTGCGCAACTCGAGCAGCGCGAGGATCTCCTCAGCGCCAGGCAGCACGGTGAGCTCGTCGGCCTGCAGCGCGTCGACGCCGGCCCGCTCCAGAGCCCCCCGCAG
>JAYTOZ010000500.1:0-1702 GCA_043747515.1 Frankiales bacterium
TGTCCATGATCAGGGCGGTCTGGTTCTGCCGGGCGAAGGCCGGGCTGACCGGCCCGAGCCGGGTGTGTGCCCGGAGCAACTGCCCCGGGCACGGTCAGGCCCGGCCCACCGTCCACAGGGCGGTGAGCTCGTCGACGATCACCTGCGGTGACTGGCCCAGACGCCGCCGGGACAGCACCACGAGTCGGTCGCCCAGATCGAGCTCGATGAGCGGTGCGCGCCGATCGGTGACCAACCGGACGTTCTCGACCCGCGGCCACGCCACCTCGATCCGGCGCCAGCCGTCGACGACGCGCAGGCGCGCGGTATCGGCGTCGAGCACCGGGGCCAGGAGCAGGTCCCGGCCGGCGAGAACGGCGAGCCACAGGGCCGCCGCCACGAGCAGCAGCCGTCCGGCCGGGTCGGCGACACCTGCGCCGGCGAGCAGCCCAGCGGCGGTGAGCAGCAGCAGGACACTGCCGGTCCGACTGGGGCCAGCTGTCATCGGACCAGGATCGCACCGCCCCGTCGTACGATGGTGCGAACGGCCGTTCACACGCCGTTCGGACCCTGGAGGAATCTCATGCGCGATGCCGTGATCGTCGAAGCGGTCCGGACCCCGACCGGCAAGCGCAACGGAGGTCTCGCGGGGATGCACTCGGCCGATCTGTCGGCGCACGTGCTGCGCGCGCTCGCCGAGCGCAGCGGGATCGACCCGGGCCTGGTGGACGACGTCATCTGGGGCTGCGTCATGCAGGTCGGCGAGCAGACCTTCGACATCGCCCGCACCGCGGTGCTCTCGGCCGGCTGGCCGGAGTCGGTGCCCGGCGTCACCATCGACCGCCAATGCGGATCGAGCCAGCAGGCCGTCCACTTCGCTGCCGCGGGTGTCATCAGCGGGCAGTACGACTTGGTGGTCGCCGGAGGTGTCGAGGTCATGTCGCGGACCCCGATGGGCTCCACCTTTACCGCCAGCCCGATTGGTGCGGACTACATCGCCCGCTACGGCAGCGATTTCCCGAACCAGGGCATCGGCGCCGAGGACATCGCCGACAGCTACGGATTGTCCCGTGCGCAGCTGGACGAGTTCGCGTTGGTCTCGCACGAACGCGCGGCCGCCGCCATCGACGAGGGCCGCTTCGCCGGCCAGATCGCCCCGGTCACGACCCCCGACGGCGTGGTCATCGACACCGACGAAGGTGTCCGGCGCGGCGGCACGATCGACAAGCTCGGCTCGCTCAAACCCGCCTACAAGGAGGGCGGCAAGATCACGGCAGCCAACTCATCGCAGATCTCCGACGGGTCGGCTGCGTTGCTGATCACCACGAGCGAGACCGCCGCGCAGCTCGGCCTGACTCCGATCGTGCGCGTCCACACAGCGGTGCTGGCCGGGGTTGCGCCGATGCCGATGCTGCATGCGCCGATGCCGGCGACGGAGAAGGCGCTGGCGAAGGCCGGCCTGCTGGTCTCCGACATCGGGGCGTACGAGGTCAACGAAGCGTTCGCCTCGGTCCCACTGGCCTGGCTCAAGGACATCGGTGCGGACGAGAAGTCGTTGAACCCCAACGGCGGTGCGATCGCGCTCGGCCACCCACTCGGCGCCTCCGGCGCAAGGTTGATGACGACGCTCGTCCATCACATGCGCGACAACAACATCCGGTACGGCCTGCAGACCATGTGCGAGGGCGGCGGGCAAGCCAACGCCACCATCCTGGAACTGCTC
>JAYTOZ010000501.1:0-2297 GCA_043747515.1 Frankiales bacterium
CGACTCGAGCTCGGCGTCCGGGTCGTCCGAACCCTCGACGTAGGCCCGCAGGAAGCCGGGGAAGGTGATGACCTTGCCGGACGCCGCGAACTCGGCGTCGGTGCCGTCGGCGGTCCGCGCGGCCAGCCGGACCGACGCGCTCATCCCCCGGGCGTCGGTCATCTGCGAGGCGACGGTGCGCTGCCAGATGAGCTCATAGAGGCGCAGCTCATCGCCACTGACCTCGCGCGCCAGCTCCCCCGGCGTACGGAAGACGTCCCCGGACGGGCGGATCGCCTCGTGCGCCTCCTGGGCGTTCTTGATCTTGGAGGCGTATCGGCGGGGAGCATCCGGGACGTACTGCGGGCCGTACAGCTCGCGGGCCTGCTGGCGGGCGGCGGCGACCGCGGTCTCCGACAGGTTGCTGCTGTCGGTCCGCATGTAGGTGATGTGGCCGTTCTCGTACAGCCGCTGCGCGGTCTGCATCACCCGCTGCGCCGAGAACCGCAGCTTGCGGCCGCCTTCCTGCTGCAGGGTGCTCGTCATGAACGGCGGATAGGGCTTGCGCGTGTAGGGCTTGTCCTCGACCGAGCGGACCTCGAAGGACACATCGGCAAGCCGCTCGGCGAGGTCGCGGGCGCCGGGCTCGTCGAGCTGCAGGACCGCGTCGCCCTTGAGTTGGCCCGTCTCGGCCTCGAAGTCGCGGCCGGTGGCGAGTCGCTGACCGTTGACCGCGACCAGCGTCGCGGTCAGGCTGCGCGGCGCCGTCGGATCGTCTTGCTGCCCGGCGAGCAACCGGGCCTCGATGTCCCAGTACTCCGCGTTGCGAAAACGCATCCGGGCCCGCTCGCGCTCGACCACGATGCGGGTCGCGACCGACTGCACCCGCCCGGCCGACAGGCCACCGAGGATCTTCTTCCAGAGCACCGGGCTGACCGAGTAGCCGTAGAGCCGGTCCAGGACCCGCCGGGTCTCCTGCGCGTCGACCAGGGCCCGGTCCAGCTCGCGGGGGCTCTCGACGGCGGCCTGGATCGCCGACTTGGTGATCTCGTGGAAGACCATCCGGTGCACGGGCACCTTGGGCTTGAGCGTCTCGAGCAGGTGCCAGGCGATCGCCTCGCCCTCGCGGTCCTCATCGGTGGCGAGGAAGAGCTCGTCGGCGTCCTTCAGCAGCGCTTTGAGCTTGGCGACCTGCTGCTTCTTGTCTTGGCTGACGACGTACAGCGTCTCGAAATCGTGGTCGACGTCGACGCCGGTCTTGGCCCAGGCCAGATGCTTGTGACTGGCCGGGACGTCCGCGGCGTTGCGCGGCAGGTCGCGGATGTGGCCGATCGAGCTCTCGACGACGTAGCCGGCGCCCAGGTAGCCGGCGATCGTCTTGGCCTTGGCCGGGGACTCGACGATGACCAGCCGCCGGCCGGTCCGCGCGCCGACGGCACGGGTCTCCTTGGTAGGAGGTGCGGTGGCGGTCTCGGTGTCGGGCACGGTGCTCCAGGTCAGGCGAGTGGGATGACGCAGACAGCGTGCAGGACGCTGTCAAGCTGGCTCAGGTTGTCAGGCCCCCGGTCAGGGCCGGGTAAGCGCCCCCTCCACAGGGCCGCCGGGGACCAGGAAACCCTGCCCGACAAGCCGTCGGACGACCGGGGCGACCTGGGTGGCAAGGTCGGCGTACGACGAGCCGAGCGACGCCGCCAGCACCGCAACGAGCTCGCTGAGGCGCCGGGTTCCGTCGCAGCCGGCCAGCAACCTCGCGCCGTAGGTGTCGACCCCGCCGGTCCAGCGCAGCCCCCGTTCCTGCTGCAGGACCTGGCTGTCGGCCAGCCAACCGTCGTCGGTGCGGGTCGCGACCTGGTGCAGCCGGACGTCCTCGCGGAGCAGCCAGGCCTGGTCGAGCAGGTCACCCTCAAGCGCGGCGAGCCGGGCGAAGTGGTCCAGCACCTGCTCGCCCCAGGTCGCCGCGACCGGCTGATCGACCTCGTCCAGCACCACCACCGGCGCGAGCCCGTCGTCGCGCCGACGCATCGCCAGCACCCCGAACGCGACCGCGTCCACCCCGGCGAGGGAGGCCATCCACTCGTCGTACAGCTCGTCGAAGCGTGCGCCCTCGTCGGTGTCGCGCAGCCAGGCCGTGACGTAGTCCTCCGGCGCCGCGAGCTCGCGTTGCACGACCCAGCCGTCGCAGCCCGTGCCGTCGAACCAGGACCGGACTCGCTCGTCGCCGTCTTCGCCGGCCAGGTGCAGCCAGTTGACGAGCAGCACCGCGTGGCCGCCGGGGGCCAGGACGTCGGGGAGCTGCTGGACCAGCCGCCGGCAGACCT
>JAYTOZ010000502.1:0-3604 GCA_043747515.1 Frankiales bacterium
ATGGCGCCGGTTCCCGTGACGGGTCTGCTGGGGCGCACCGCCGAGCTGGGCCGGCTCGAGGCGGCCGTGGCGCACGCGATGGACGGCCATTTCACGATCATGCTGGTTGTCGGCGACTCCGGCATCGGCAAGACCACACTGGCCGAGGCGCTGGCCGAGCGGGTGGCCGTGACGGTGGGGACCAACCGCTGCTCGGACCTTGAGGCCGAGTTGCCGTACGTCGCGCTGTCGTTGGCCCTGCGTCCGGTGCTGCAGCAGGCTGCTGACGGCCCGATGCCGGTCGTCACCGAGCTGCTGCGCCGGGCCGACATGGCGCAACCCTTCGACCAGTTCGCCCGGATGCGGGTCATGGAGTCCCTGGCGCAGGTCGTCGAGGATCACAGCCCCTTCGTGGTCATCCTGGACGACGCGCACTGGGCTGACGCCGAGACCATTGCGACCCTTGGCTACCTGCGGCGGCGTTGCCCCACGACGCCGGTCGCGATCCTGCTCACCTCCGACCGCGGTGCGGTCAAGGGAAACGTGTTGCGCAGCTTGCCGGTCGACCTACGGATCGATCTGAGCGAGCTCTCCGCCGCCGACCTGGCACCGTTGGGGGTGCCGGTCTTCGAGGCAACCCAGGGCCATCCGCTGTTCGTGACCGACTGGCTGGCCGCCCGGCAGCAAGGCCTGGCCGAGGGTTTCACCCCGGCGCTGCGTGAGCGGGTCATCACCCGGTGCTGGGATCTCGGCCCGCAGGCCTATCGGCTGTTGACCGTCGCCGCGCTGCTCACGGAGCCGTTCTCCGCGTCGTTGCTGGGCAGCGTAGTCGGGGCCACGAACGACGTCGTTGACGAGCTGGACCTGCGGGTCGAGGACCAGTTGCTGGTCACCGACGGAGAGGATTTCCGGTTCCGACACCCGCTCGTGCGGCAGATCCTGGCCGAGACCTTCTCAGTCACGCGTCGGGCCAGGTTGTTGTCCAGCGCGGAACGGCTGGCGCAGGGCCCCCCGCTGCGCCGGGCCACCGACCCGGCGCCGGAGCGCCGGCGTGGTGAGCGGGTCGCGCAGGGGGATGGTCCACAACTGGTGACGCCGGACTTCATCGGCCGCAGTCACCTGACCACCGCAGGCTCCTGAGCCCGAACGCGAGCTCGGTCCCAGCCGCTCTCGGGCGTGTCGCTCAGAGGGCCGTGAGCCAGATGAAGATGCTGCGCATGATCGCGCCGCCTTGGAAGACGTTGGCGAGCTTGTCGTCGCGGCTGGCGAGGTCGCGCCACTGCTTGAGTTGGTTGCAGGACCGTTTGATGACGTTGCGGCCGCGGTGGGGGTCGTCGTCGAAGCTGACCGGGCGACCGCCGACCGATCCTTGGTTGTGTCGGTGACGTTGTTGATCGCAGCGTTGCGCGATGACGGTGCGGATGCGCCGGGCGCGGAGCGGCGCGCGGTTGTTGCGGGGGCTGTAGGCCTTGTCGGCGAGCAGCGCATCAGGCCGGGGGACGGCCCGGCCCGATGCGCGTAACGCTGAGGTGGTCCAAAAGCACCGCCAGCATCGGGCTGTCGGTTCCTTGCCCGGGCCGGCGTGCACCACCAGCGGCCGTCCGCGGGCGTCGAACAGGCTGTGCAGCTTGGTCGTCAGCCCACCGCGGGAACGACCGATCGCATGATCAGCCGGCTCGATCGGTTGTCTGTTGTCATTCGACCGAGCCCCCCGTGTGCGACGGGAGACTCACGACGGCCTCCCGGGACAGCGACGCGCCGTGCTGATGCACCCGGCTGATCGTCGAATCGATCGACAGCTGCCAGTCGATCTCCCCGGCCGCGTCGGCCTCGGCGAGTAGCTGCTCGTGGATGCGGTCCCAGGTTCGGTCCCGGCTGAACCGGGCGTGCCGCTTGCACAACGTCTGCCACGGCCCGTAGGTATCCGGCACGTCCGGCCACGCGCAGCCAGTGCGGTAGCGGTAGACGATCCCCTCAAGCACCTGCCGGTGATCCCGAAAAGGCTGCTCTGCTTGCCTTGGAGCTCGGCAACAACGCCTCGATGCGGTCCCACTGCTCATCGGTCAAGATCTCAGTCCGCGACATGACCCCACAATCACAGACCATCAGCCTGACGCATGGTCTCCAGCCGCTTAGTGCTCGTGGCCTTTGGGGGCGGCGATCCGGTCGGTCCGGCCCAAGGCGATGCGGACCGGCGCGCGCAGCCCCGGATCGGCGTACTGCAATTGCATTGACGCCCCGTCCGTGGGCACGACGAAGGCGACCCGGGTGTCGACGCTTGCTCCGGCCGGCAACGGACCGGCGAGCAGCGTCGTCCCGGACGGCTTCAGGGGCGCACCAGGCGCGCCGGAGCCGTTGCGGGTGACCAGCCGGAACTGGTCGGCCGCGATGAGGACCGGTTTCGTCCCGGTGTTGGCGAGGGTGACGATCACCTCGATCTGGGCCCGGCCGGCGCTGACTACCCCCGAGACGCCGTGCGTCATACCCCCGAGGTCGGCGTTGGACAGGCCGTTGTTGATCTCGGCGCCGACGGCGGTCACGGCCCCGAAACTCGTGCGGACGGGCTGACCGAGCCCGAGGTCGGTGCGGGTCGGCGCCGCGAGGGCGAGCTCCGCAGCGTGTTCCGAGCGGTGGCTGATCAGCCCCAGGCCGGTGCGCAGTCCGACCGCCGCTGTGGCGACGAGGCCCAGCAACAGCAACACCAACAGGGCTGAGCGCGCGACCGCTCGGCGGTCGGGGGTCGGGGCAGTGGTGGTGAGCGACATTGGGTGGTCCCCGTCTGGTGCGATCACGTCGGTAGGTGAGCTTGACAGTGCCGGCTGCACCTTTGACCGGCCTAGGGGTGGCCTTCGGGAGCCGGCCCTCCTGCCCGCGGGTTGAGCCTGTTGTCAGGGCGTCAAGGCGGTGCCATGCTCGACCCCTGGGGTGCGCAACCGCACCTTCTACGCCGGCGTTGGAATCCCCGGCAGCGTCCTTCCTGCGGCCGACATCCTGGACCCGGTGCCGCGTTAGTTCGACGAACGGCCGCGGGATCGACTCCCACCCGCCGCGCCGATGCCCGAGTGGGGACGATCTCGAATCGTCGGCATCTGCTGCCGCTGTCATGCGGCAGACCCCGAGGGGGGCCGACAACCCGTCTCGCCAGTGCGTGGGAGAACAAGATGAAGCTTCATCGCCGGCACGTCCTTGCTGGAACCGTCGCAGTCGTGGTGCTGGGCACGATCATGCCGGGGGCGGCGGCCTCGCCCGGGTCGGCAACCATCAAGGTGGTGACCTTCGTGACCGCGCCCCTGAACCACACGTTGCATGTGAAGCACGACGGGGTTGCGTTGCGGACGAAGTCGCCGACGGACATCCGCATGCAGAGCCTCACCTTCCTCGCTGGCAACCGCACCGGCTGGCATCACCACCCCGGTCTGGTCCTTGTGACGGTGCAGGTCGGCTCAGTGACCGTGTGGGATCAGGACTGCTCATCGACGACGTACGGGCCGGGCCTCGCCGCGGGCGCTGTCTTCACCGAGGGCGGCGATGACCCGCAGGAGGTCACCAGCGCAGGCGGGGGGACGGTGTACGTCACGTTCGTTGTGCCCCGCGCCGCCCCGCCCGTCTTCCGGATCGAGGACCC
>JAYTOZ010000503.1:0-9473 GCA_043747515.1 Frankiales bacterium
GGGATGACCGCGGTCAGAGGTACTGGCCGGTACCGGTCGGATGCAGGCCCGGGGCGGCGGACGTCAAGCCCGGCGGCAGTGCCTGCTGGGGGCCACCGCGCATCTGCTCGAGCTGCAGCTTCATCGCCATCTGCTGGGCGAACAGCGCCGTCTGGATGCCGTGGAACAGCCCCTCCAGCCAGCCGACCAGCTGGGCCTGGGCGATCCGCAGCTCGGCGTCGGAGGGCACCGCATTGTCGCTGAAGGGCAGCGTCAGCCGGTCCAGCTCCTCGCGGAGCTCCGGTGCGAGGCCGTCGGCCAGCTCCTTGATCGACCTCTCGTGCACCTCGCGCAACCGGGTGCGGGCTGCGTCATCGAGTGGGGCGGCGCGCACCTCCTCGAGCAATTGCTTGACCATCGAACCGATCCGCATGACCTTGGCCGGCTGCTCGACCATCTCGGCCGGGCTGCGCTCCTCGACCGCGCCGAGCTCGACCTGCTGCCCGTCCTCGTCGACCATGACCACCTGCGGCTGCTCGCTCATAGCCAACAGTGTCTCCCATGCGGCAGGCTCCGACGCATGACCTACGACGTCCGCGCGGTTCGTTCGCAGTTCCCTGCTCTGGCCGAAGGGCTCGCGCACTTCGACAGTCCGGGTGGCACCCAGGTGCCGGAGGCGGTGGCCGTGGCGGTCGGGGAGGCCTATCGCAGCGCCGTCAGCAACCGGCACGGCAGCTTCGCCAGCAGCGCGCGGGCCGACGGGATCGTCGACGCGGCCCGGGGTGCCGTCGCCGATCTGCTGGGCGCCGATCCGCGCGGGGTCATCCTCGGCCAGTCGATGACGGCGAACACCTATCTGCTCGCCGGCGCGCTCGCCAAGACCTGGGGGCCCGGCGACGAGGTGGTGGTGAGCCGGCTCGACCACGACGCCAATGTCCGCCCGTGGGTGCAGGCGGCTGCCCGGGTCGGGGCGACGGTGCGTTGGGCCGACGTCGATCCGCTGACCTGCGAATTGCCCGCCGCGCAGTACGACGAACTGGTCACCGACCGCACCCGGCTCGTGGCGGTCACAGCTGCCAGCAACGCCACCGGCACCCGGCCCGAGGTCGCGGCGATCGCCGAGCGGGCGCACGCCGTCGGGGCTCTGGTCCACGTCGACGGGGTGCACGCCACACCGCACGGCCCGGTCGACCTCGGCGCGCTCGGCGCAGACCTCTACGCCTGCTCGGCGTACAAGTGGTATGGCCCGCATCTGGGTGTGACGGTCGCTGACCCGGCCCTGCTGGAGGGGCTGCACCCGGACAAGCTGCTGCCCAGCAGCGAACAGGTGCCCGACCGCTTCGAGCTCGGCACCGGTGCCTTCGCCCAGTACGTCGCGGTCACCGCGGCCGTCGACTGGCTGGCCGGGCTGGGCGTGGGCGGCACCCGGCGGGAGCGGCTCGTCGACGCGATGACGCAGCTGGCCGCGCACGAGACGGGGGTGTTCGAGCGGCTGATGACCGGTCTGCAAGCCCGCGAGGACGTGCGATTGCTCGGCGATCCGGCCCGGCGCACGCCGACCGTGGCGTTCACCGTGGCGGGACGCACGCCGCAGCAGGTCGCCGCCCATCTCGGGGCGGCCGGGGTCGCGGTCTGGGCCGGTGACTACTACGCGGTGGAGCTGATGCGGGCCGTCGGGCTCGCCGACACCGGCGGGGCGGTGCGCGCCGGGGTGGCTGGCTACACCTGCGCCGACGACGTCGACCGGCTGCTGGCGGCGCTGGCTACCTGACCTGCAGCAGCACCTTGCCGATGTGGCTGCTCGCCTCCAGCAGCCGGTGCGCGTCGGCCACCCGATCGAGCGGCAGCACCCGGTCGACGATGGGCCGGACCTCGCCCGTCTCGATGGCCGGCCACACCCCGGCGAGGACCGCGGCGACGATGGCCGCCTTCTGCTCGGCCGGCCGCGACCGCAGCGAGGTCGCGTGCACCGCGGCCCGCTTGACGAGCAGCGCGCCGAGGTCGAGCTCGGCTTTGGCGCCGCCCTGCAGACCGATCACGACGAGCCGGCCCCCGGTGGCGAGGACGTCGACGTTACGGCTGAGATAGGCCGCGCCCATGTTGTCGAGCACGACGTCTGCCCCGTGCCCGCCGGTCAGCGCGCGCACCTGTTTGACGAAGTCGACTTCCTTGTACAGCAGGGCCTTCGTGGCCCCGAGCTCCTCGGCACGGGTGGCCTTCGCGGCTGAGCCGACGGTGCACAGGACCCGCGCGCCGAAGTGCTTGGCGAGCTGGATGGCGTGGGTGCCGATGCCGCTGGTGCCGCCGTGCACGAGCAGCACCTCACCCGGCTGCAGCGCCGCGAGCTGGAAGACATTGCTCCACACGGTGCAGGCGACCTCGGGCAACGCCGCGGCCTCAACGAGGGACACCCCGCGGGGCACCGGGAGCAGTTGCCCGACCGGGACGGCGACCTGCTCGGCGTAGCCGCCGCCGGACAGCAGCGCGCAGACTTCGTCGCCGACCGACCAGCCCGTGACGCCGGTGCCCAGGGCGATGATCGCGCCGCTGCACTCGAGCCCGGGGTAGGGCACCGCGCCCGGCGGCGGATGGTAGAAGCCCATTCGCTGCAGCAGATCGGCCCGGTTGACCGCGGTGGCCACGACCTCGACAAGCACCTCGCCGGGGCCGGCAACGGGATCGGGGACCTCGGCGATCGTGAGGACCTCTGGCCCGCCGTACGACGGGAGGGTGACGGCGCGCATGCCGTGATCGTATGAGGGCGCTCGATACTGTCTGCGGCATGGCCTTCTACCTGCCGCTCGGTGGTGGGCGGTTCCGCTCCACCAGCCACACCACGGGTCCCTGGGACGCCCGCTCGCAGCACGGTGGCCCACCGAGCGCACTGCTTGGCCGGGCGGTCGAGCAGTGCGCGCCCCGGGACGACATGGTGGTCGCCCGGGTCACTGTCGAGCTGCTGGGTGCTGTGCCGGTCGATGAGGTCGAAGTGCGCGCCAGGGTCACCCGGCCGGGCCGGAGCGTCGAGCTGGTGGAGGCGGTGATGGTCGGCGGTGGGCGTGACGTCGCCCGCGCGCAGGCATGGCGGATCCGCCGGACCGAGGGCGCCGCGGTCCCGAGCCGCGCCCCGGTTGCCCCGGCGCTGCCCGAGCAGAGCGTCGACCGGCCGGTCCTCGGCTGGGTCGAGGGGTATCTGCAGGCCATCGAGTGGCGGTTCGCTGTCGGCCATTTCACCCAGGGCGGGCCCTCGACGGTGTGGGGCCGGATGCGTGAGGAGCTGGTTGAGGACGAGCAGCCGAGCCCGCTGCAGCGGGTGCTCGTGGTGGCCGACAGCGGCAACGGCGTGTCGAGCGAGCTCGACCTGACCCGCTGGCTCTTCATCAATCCCGAGCTGACGGTGCATCTGCACCGGGAGGCTGTCGGTGCGTGGATCTGCCTCGACGCGGCGACCACGATCAGCGAGGGAGGCGTGGGTCTGGCGACCTCGGTGCTCTCGGATGCGACCGGGCCGGTGGCGGTGGGGGCGCAGAGCTTGCTGGTGGCGCCTCGCCCCGCATGACAAAGGCCCGCACCACCGATTGGCGAAGCGGGCCTCTGCGGAGCAATTAGCTGGCCAGGAACTCGATCAGGGCCTTGTTGAACTCGGCAGCGTGCGAGGCGTTGATGCCGTGCGGGCCGTCCTTGATCAGCACGAGCTGGGCGCCCTTGATGAGCTCAGCCGAGCGCTTGCCGCTGACCTCGAAGGGCACGATGCCGTCGGAGTCACCGTGGATGACCAGCGTGGGCACGGTGACCTTGTCGAGGTCACCGCGGAAGTCGGTGCGGCCGAACGCGGTGATGCAGTCCAGCGTGCCCTTCGGGGAGGCGAAGGCGGCGATGTCGCGGGCGTACTCGCGCTGCGGCTGGCTGACCTTGAGGTTGCCGCCGGCGGTGAAGAAGTTGGTCGAGAACCCGTCCAGGAAGGCGAGGCGGTCACTGGTCACACCGGCCTGGAAGCTCGCAATGGTGGCGTCGTCCAGGCCACCGTCGGGGTTGTCGGCGGACTTGTAGAGGTAGGGCGGGACCGCGGCGGCCAGGACCGCCTTGACGATCCGGTCGGTGCCGAAGGTGGCGATGTAGCGAACGACCTCCCCGCCACCCATCGAGAAACCGACGAGGGTGACCTCGCGCAGGTCGAGCTCGGTGAGCAGCGTGTTCAGGTCAGCGGCAAAGGTGTCGTAGTCATAGCCGTCCCAAGGCTGCGAGGAGTCCCCGAAGCCACGGCGGTCGTAGGTGATGACGCGGTGGCCGGCCTCGATGAGGGCGGGAATCTGGTTCTCCCACGAGCGGCCCGACAGCGGCCAGCCGTGGATCAGCACGACCGGCTTACCGGTGCCGTGGTCCTCGTAGTGCAGCTCGATCGGGGTGCTGTTCTCGGTGCCGACGGTCAGCTTGCTCATGTGCGAACTCCAGAGGGTCAGATCAGGGGTGAATGCCTCCGGAACAAGGCAGTACGCCAACCGAGCTATTCCGAGTCAACGAACGTGCGCGGCGTCGAGCGCGGCCTGCAGTGAACGCCGGTAGCCGTCGGAGGTGTACGTCGCACCGGAGACGGTGTCGATCCGGGCGCTTTGCGCCGCGACGGCCTCGCTCGCCAGCACCGGAAGCGCGGCGCTGCTGATCTGTCGGCTCTGCCCCCGGTCCCGGGGGTAATCGATCGCGGTCGCCGCGACGACCCGGCCGGCTCGCAGCCGGACCTGCACCTGCACCGGGCCGTACTGGGTGTCCACCGAGGCGCCGTTTACGGTCAGGACCCGCACCTGGGCGCCCCCGGGCGGCGAGGTGGCCTGGACGACACCGGCCGGCGCCAGCGCCTGTCCTGGCCGCCGGTGGCCGGTCCGGTTGGTGCTGGTCGGGAAGAGCAGCAGCAGGCCCAGGATGAGCGCAGTCGCGCCCAGCACCGCAGCGTTGCGGCGGGCTGCGGTCACCTCGCGACTCACCGGATGCCGGCCTGGTGGGCGGCGTCGAGGGCCGATTGCAGGGACTGCTGATAGCCCGCTGAGGTGTATGTCGCGCCGGAGACGGTATCGATCCGGGCGCTCTGCGCCTGCCGGGCTTCGCTGTTGAGGATCGGGATCGCCTGGCTGTTGATCTGCTGACTCTGGCTCGCGTCGTGCGGGAAGTCGATGGCCTGCGCGCGGGTGACCCGGCCGCTCCGCAGCGTGAGCTGGACCTGGACGGGGCCGTACTCCGTGCCGACGGACGCGCCGTTGACGGTCGTCGGGGCGGGTGCAGGTGCAGGTGCTTTCCTGACCGGCGCAGTCGCTGGTGGGTTGCTCCGGTGCCGGTCGGTGTGCGTCGCCGGCCGTCGGCTGCCGGCTGACAGTGGAGGCCGGGCATTGGTCGATGGACCGGGTTGCACGATGCCGGCCGCCGCAACGGCCGGGGTCGCAGGACTGCCGAGCCCGCTGGCGCGGACGCTGAGCCCGACCACAGCCGCGGTCACCCCGGACATGACCACTGCGACGTTGCGCCTCATCGGCCCGTCACCATGTGAAGCGCTCCTGGTGCAGCTGGGCCGGGGGCAGGCCGCCGGCCAGCGCCGCCTCGCTGGCCGCGTCCATCCATTGGTCTGGGCCGCAGACGAAGACGTCGTACGCGGCGAGGTCGGGCAGGAGATGGAGGAGCGCGTCGCTGTCGCGCCACTGGGCCCAGTCCCTGGGCAGCCAGGAGCTGCGGCCCGGGACGCGCGGCCCGGTGAAGTAGTGCACTGCGATGCCGCGTCGCCGGGCCAGCTCGTCGAGCTCGGACCGGAAGACCAGGTCGGGCTCGCTTCGGGCGCGGTAGAGCAGCACGGCGTCGCCGGGTGCGTATGGCAGGTCTTCGAGCAGCGCGCGCATCGGGGTGATACCGATGCCGCAGGCGAGCATGGCGACCTTGCTGCCGACCCGGTGCTCGCCGGTCATGCGGCCGTACGGCCCCTCGATGAGCACCTTGGTACCGGCGCGCAGCTGGCCGATGCGGCTGCTGCCGTCGCCGAGGTCCTTCGCGGTGATCTGGATGCGGCCGGGCCGGGGCGCGGCCGACAGCGAGTAGGGGTTGCCCCGGGACCAGCCCGGGCCGTCCAGGAACCGCCAGATGAAGAACTGCCCGGCCTGCACCGGCAGCAGGTGCAGCCCCCGGCCGCCCATCCGCACGGTCACGACGTCGGGGCTCTCCCGGACGACGGAGGTGACCGTGATGCCGTGCCGCAGCGTTCGCCAGATCGGCAATCCGACCCGGAAGACCAGGACCGCCCCGGCCGCGGCGGCGTACGAACTCCACCAGTAGACGCGGGCGAGCGATGAGGTTGCGAAGTCTGCGCCGGTCCAGATCTCGTGCGGCACCGACAACCCGACACCCAGGTAGGCGTAGAGATGCAGCAGGTGCCAGGACTCGTAGCGCAGCGCCCGCCGGGCCACTCGTACGGAGGTGACGGCGACGACGGTGAGGGCAACCGTGCCAGCCAGAGCCAGCAGCATCCCGGCGTAGGACGTGACGAGCGTCCAGGTCTCGTGCACCACATCGGTGTGCGCGGCGAGGGAGTAGCCCAAGGTGATGAGCACGATGTGCAGGAGCAGCAGGTTGAACGACCAGAAGCCGACCAGCCGATGCCGCCTGGCGAGCTCGTCCTGGCCGTAACTGCGCTCGATCATCGGGACCCGGGCCATCAGCAGGACCTGCACGAGCAGCAGGTCGGCGGCGATGAGACCGGACAGCCGGCCGAGGGAGGTCAGCAGCTGGGCCGGGGATGTGCCGAGCGACTGAAGACCGCGGCCCGACAGCCACAGTGCGACGACGACCAGCGCGCTGGCCCAGGCCCCGACGGAGGCCGCGTCGCGCCACCACTTCGGCGTCGGGCGGACGCGCACCATGGCGGGGGCGGTCGAGCGCGACGCGGTGCGGGTGGACATGGGGCTCAGGGTGCCCGCTGTTTCTTGGTGCTGTCTGGGAGCGTCGGCAGGACGAGTTCGAAGGCTGCACCCACGTCCGCTGCGACGAGTCGGAGCTGACCCCCGTGCCGGTTCGCCACGTCGTGGGTGAGTGCCAGCCCCAACCCGTAGTGGGCCCGTCCGCTGCGCTGACCCCCGGAGTGGAAGCGCCGGAGCACCTGCTGGGCCTGCTGGGGTCCGATCCCCGGACCGGTGTCGTGCACCGCGACGACGGTGTCGCGCCGCTCCTGGCGGGTCCTGACAGTCACCGAACCACCGGGCGGGGTGTGGTCGATGGCGTTGTCCACCAGCGCGAGCACGGCCCGCCGCAGCGCCGGTGCCGAGCCGAGGACCCAGTACGGACCGCTGCGGTCGCTGCCGGACGTCAGGGCGACGTCGGCGTGGTCGGCGTGCGCCCGCGCGCTGTCGACGGCCGCGTCGACCAGGGCGACCAGCTCGGTGGGTCCGTGCGGCGCCTCGCCCCGCGGGTCGGCCGCGACGAGCAGGTCCTCGACGACCTCGCCCAGCCGTTGTACGTCGTGGACGACCCCGCGTGAGTCGCCCAGCACCTGCGGGTCCAGGTCGCTGCGCTGGATCGCCTGGTCCAGCACCTGGGCCCGGGTGCTGAGCAGGGTCAGCGGTGTCCTGAGCTCATGGCTCGCGTCGGCCACGAACGTCCGCTGCAACGCCAGGGCCTGGGCAAGTGGGCGGACGGCTCGACGGCCGAGCAGCACACCGAGCAGGACAGCGAACGCCACCCCCACGACCGACGCGACCGTCATCGCCGCGAGCAGCCGGCCGCGCTGCTGGTGCTCCGCAGTCCGGTCGAGCACAACCTGGACGGTGCGGCCCGACCGCGCCTGGGTGGCGACGCGGTAGTCCTGGCCGTCGTCCGCCGACAGGTCGGTCAGCCCCGGTTGCGCGGACGCCCGGCTGCGCAACCGCGCCAGCGTCGGGCCGATGTCGGCCGGCAATCCCGGCGAGCTGGTCAGCTGGGCGCCTCGGACAAGCACCAGCCACGCTCCGGGGGGCGGGTCGACGACGTCATCGGCGGAGGTCACCGTCGAGCGCAGCAACGCATCTGCCGCGTTGGCCTGCCCCCGCACGACGGTCAGCGCGACGAGCGCCACGAGCAGGACCATCGCCAGGGTCACCAGGCCGGCGGCCTGCACAGCAACGCCCCGGGCTGCCCTGCGGACCAGGGCGTCGTCGCCGGTCACGAGCCGCCCAGCCGATAGCCCAGTCCACGCACGGTCGTGATGACGCCGCTACCGAGTTTGCGCCGGCAGTAGTGGACGTAGGTGTCGACGACGTTCTCCGACTCGGCCTCGCCGAACGCCCGGGCAAGCAGCTCCCGGCGGCTGAACACCTGCCCGGGCCGGCCCGCGAGGATTGCCAGCAGCGCGAACTCGCGCTCGGACAGCTCAATCTGCTGCCCGTCGTCGCGGCGGACCGCGCGCTGGTCCAGCTCCAGCCCACCACCGGGAATCGGCAGCACCCGCGCCCGGTCCCGGGGGCGACGCAGCAGGGCCCGCAGCCGGGCCAGCAGCTCGGTGAGCTCGAAGGGTTTGGCCAGGTAGTCCTCCGCGCCCGCATCCAGCCCGTCGACCCGGTCCTGCGTCGTGCCGCGAGCCGACAGCACCAGTATCGGGACGGTGATTCCCTTGGCACGCAGCCGGGCGATCAGGTCCAGGCCTTCGATTGCCGGCAGCCCACGGTCGACCACGAGCACGTCGAACTGCCGCGTCAGGCCCAGATGCAGGCCGCGCTGCCCATCGGCCACGTGCGTCACGTCGTACGCCGCGTCGGCCAGCACCCGGCAGAGCAGCGCGGCGAGGTCTCCGTCGTCCTCGACGAGCAGCAGGCGGGCGCGCTCGGCCGAGGTCATGCGACGAGTCTGCTGCAGCGCGCGTGCGGCAGGCTGGAAGCATGCCGAACGTGCGCGATGCAACCACCCGACGCTTTGCCTTGAGCCGACCCGAGCTGCTGACAACGGCTGCGGCAGGGGTTATCTCGACTGGGGCTTATGTCGTCGACGGAGCTCCGTACCTGGCGCGGGGTGTGGTCGGCGACCTGCTGGGCTTCGCGATCCTCGCCGCGGTGGCTGCCGGGTCCGGGAAGCGACTGCGGCATGAGGCGGCGGTCTGCCTGGTGTGCATCGGTGGTGTCGTGGGAGCCCGGCCGGCATGGCCACTACGGCTCGGCGAGCCGGTCTGGTGGGGCCTGTTCTTGGTCGGCCTCGGGGCGTACGTCGTACTGCGCAAGCGGGTCTGCAACTAAGGCATCGCGTTCCGGGTGGCTACGCTCGGGGGCTCCGGGAGGGCTCGCCTTGAGGCCGATGGCGGCGGTCTTGAAAACCGCTGTGGCAGCGATGTCACCGTGGGTTCGAATCCCACGCCCTCCGCGCTGTCCTGCGGTTTCGTCCAGAGACCGTGCAGAGAACTGCACGCCGCTGGGAATCGCCCCACAAACGTTGCCGGTGCTCGCTCGTCGGCTCTTGAGATACGGGATTCCGTAGCGCCTATCGTGGGCTTCCCGCTCGTCCAC
>JAYTOZ010000504.1:0-2313 GCA_043747515.1 Frankiales bacterium
CGCGGGGGCAGGCTCGGGCGCGGGCCTCGGGACGGCCGGGAGCCGCGGTGGCCAGCCGAGCAGTTCCTCCGCCGACGGCGCCGTGTCGCCGGGCCAGCCGAGCTCGCTCACCGGTGGTCCCTGCGCTTGCTGGTCGCCGAGATCCCGCCGGGCCGGGACGACGAAGGCCGACCGGCAGCGCGGACCCGAGCACCCGTGGCGGCGCTGCGGGTGGCGACGATCACCCGCGCGTCTGTTGACAGCTCGACCGACCCGACCTCGACCACCTCGGCCGAGGCCGCACCAGCCCGACGCAGCACCGGCAGCGCCGCATCGAGCTCGGCCTGCGCCTGCTCCCCCTTCAAGGCCAGGAGCCGTCCCCCGGGACGCAGCAGCGGCAGCGCCCAGCCGCCGAGCCGCTCGAGCGGCGCGACGGCGCGCGCCGTCACGACATCGACCTCGACGGCGCCGTGCAGCTCCTCCGCGCGGGCCCGGCGCACCACGACGGTGCGCAGGCCGAGGGTCTGCACCACCTCGGTCAGGAAGGTGGTCCGCCGCAGCAGTGGCTCGACGAGCACCAGCTGGATCTGCGGGCGCAGCAGCGCCAGCACGAGGCCCGGCAGGCCCGCGCCGGAGCCCAGGTCGAGCACGACAGAACCATCCTCGATGAGCTCGGACAGGCCGGCGCAGTTGAGCAGATGACGCTCCCACAGCCGCGGCGCCTCACGCGGACCGAGCAGCCCGCGCTCGACGGCCGGGCCGGCCAACAGTGCGGCGTACGCCTCCAGCAGTGGCAGCGCCGCCCCGAAGACGGTCGCCGCGGCGGCCGGCGCGAGCAGAGCCGGGCTGGTCACGCCGTGTCGCGCGAGTCCGCGTCCGCGGGTACGGCGTCGCGCAGGACCACGACCCGACGCTCGGGTTCGACGCCCTCGGACTCGCTGTGCACGCCGTCGATCGCCGCAATCGAATCGTGCACAACCTTGCGCTCGAACGGGGTCATCGAGGCGAGCTTGATCGGTTGGCCGTCCTCGAGGACCCGGTTGGCGGTCCGGGTGCCCAGCTCGGTCAGTTCGCTTTTGCGCTGCGCCCGGTAGCCACCGATGTCGAGCATCAACCGGCTGCGGACGCCGGTCTGTTGGACGACCGCCAGTCGGGTGAGCTCCTGCAGCGCATCGAGGGTCTGGCCACCGCTGCCGACCAACGCACTCAGGCCGTCGCCGACGATGGCGACGACGGCCCGCTCACCTTCGACGTCCATGTCGATGTCCCCGTCGACGTCGGCGATGTCGAGCAACCGCTCGAGGTAGTCACCGGCGATGTCGCCTTCCTGCACGAGCAGGTCCTGCCCCTGCGCCGCGGGAGGGTCGCTCGGCAGGGTCAGGGGGGCGCTGGTCTCGGTCACGGGCTGCGGACTTCCTTTGCTGTGGAGGTGAGATGCGTACGTCGGGGCAGGCGTGGGCGCCGGCGCTAGCGACGCCCACCGCGCCGAGTGGCCCCGGTCTTGCGTTTGCGGCTGCCCTGCGGTCGTCGATCGACGACCTTCGGACCAGGTGTGCCGGGGGTGCCGGGGGTGCCGGGGGTGGGAGCACCAACGGTCACGGCGGACCCGCCCGCGGGCGCCGCGGTGATGACCGAACCGCCGGCCGGCTCGAGGGCCGCCTTGGCCAGCGTGTCCTTTGCTACCGACCCGGGCTTGGGTGCCGGCGCCTGCGGGCCCTTGCCGTCCGGCCCACCCGACCGCCGCGGCAGTGGCGGGCCACCGCCACCCGGCACCACCGGCGGCATCCGTTTGATGACCCAGGCCTGTTGGCCCATCGACCAGATGTTGGTGGTCAACCAGTAGAGCAGCACGCCGACCGGGAAACTGAAGCCGAAAAAGGCGAACGACAGTGGCAGCACATACAGCAGGACCTTTTGCACCTGCGCCTGTTGAGCGTCGCCGGGAGCATTACGCGCCATCATCTGGCGCTGGGTGTAAAACGTTGATGCCCCCATCACCACGATCATCGTCGCGGCGACGATCCGGACGTTGGTGCTGTTGCCACCCAGCTGGTGGAGCAAGCCGGCGCTGGAATTGAACGCCGCCGAGATCGGCGCCCCGAAGATTTTGGCGTGCGCCCCCTGCTCCAGCAGCTGCGAGGACAAGCCGAATTTGGCTTGGAACGCCCCATGCTTGGGGCGGAACTCGTTCATCGTGCGGAACAGCGCGAAAAACACCGGGAGCTGCAGGATCAACGGCAGGCAGCCCGAGATCGGGTTGGCGCCGTGATCTTTGTAGAGCTTCATCAGCTCGGTGTTCAGCGTCTCACGGTCGCCCTTGTGCTTGCCCTGCAG
>JAYTOZ010000505.1:0-5158 GCA_043747515.1 Frankiales bacterium
CTAGCTCTGGTCGGTGCACACCGGGCGCACCTTTGGCCTGGATCCGGCCGCGGTCGAGCCGCACGTGCAGCAGCTGGTGACCGGTGCCCGGACCAGCCTGCTCCACGGGACCGCCCAGGACGTCGACCCCGCGCCAAGCTGAGCCGCCCGCTCGCGCCCTTGTCGAAGTCCGCGTAGCCCTGCGGGGCGTGGTCCAGCGTGATCGGGGTGGCGTTGACGGCCTTGGCGATTTGGACCTTGTCGTGCTGGATCGCCTACATCAGGCCGTAGTTGTACTTCATCACCGGGCACTGCCCGGTCGTGAACGAGATCGACTTGGCCCAGCCGGTGCCCAAGCTCAGCGACAGCGCGCCGGCCCTGGCGGCCTCATCGATGCCGCCCGGGTCCGCGGTGACGTCGAGCCCGCGGATGCCGATCGAGCCACCTGCGGCGGTGACCTCCATCAGCGAGTTGAGCACTGTGCCCGGTGCCCGCTTCTCGGCACCCTCGCCGTGGCCGCGGGCCTCGAACCCGACCACGTCGACGGCAGCACCCAACAGCTGGGCGTCGACCGTCTACATCGCCAGGCCCACCGGGCCGGCCCTGGCGATGTAGACGGTCGACCCCGGCTTGGGGAATGCAGCCGCACAGCGCCGGACCAACGTGTCGCGTTCCACCTTCTCGTCCCAAGCCGGGGTCGACCGTCGCACATCGTGCCTCGGCCGGCGTTTGCGTACCGGCCGGTCACTCACAGCAGGACCAGGTCGTCCCGGTGCACGACCTCACGGAGCCCGAGCTCCCGGGTGGAGCGGCCGAGCAGGCCGGGCAGCTCGGCTGCGTCGTAGGCGACGAGGCCGCGGGCAACAGCCACCCCGTCAGCTGACACCAGCTCGACCGGATCGCCGGCGACGAACTCGCCCTCGACCGAGGTCACGCCGGCCGGCAGCAGCGAGAGCCGACGCTCGACGACCGCCCGGATGGCGCCGTCGTCGAGCACCAGGCGTCCCCGGGGCGTGGAAGCATGGGCCAGCCAGAGCAGCCGGGCGCTGGTGCGGCGCCCGGTCGGCCAGAACAGCGTCCCGCCGACCCCGTCGAGCAAGGCGGTGACCGACGTCGCGGCACCCAGCAGCACCGGGACGCCAGCGGCGGTCGCAACCCTCGCGGCGTCGACCTTGGACGCCATCCCGCCGCTGCCGAGGCCCGACCCTGACCCGCCGGCGGTGACCCCGACGAGGTCCTGCGGGCCATGCACATCGGCGAGCAGGACCGACCCCGGCCGGCGCGGGTCACCGTCGTACAGGCCGTCCACGTCGGAGAGCAGGACGAGGGCGTCGGCTTTGACCAGATGGGCGACAAGTGCTGCCAACCGGTCGTTGTCACCGAACCGGATCTCTTCGGTGGCGACGGCGTCGTTCTCGTTGACGACAGCCACGACGCCGAGAGCGAGCAGCCGCTCGAGGGTCGTCCGGGCGTTGCGGTAGTGCGCCCGGCGCACCACGTCGTCGGCGGTGAGCAGCACCTGACCGACGGTGCGGCCGTGCCGGGAGAACGCGGTCGCATAGGCCTGGACGAGCAGTGACTGGCCGACCGAGGCGGCCGCCTGCTGGGTGGCGAGGTCGCGGGGCCGTCGGGCCAATCCGAGCGGCGCGAGCCCGGCCGCGATCGCACCGGAGGAGACGAGCACCAGCTGCGCCCGCGGCGCGAGCGCGTCGACCAGCGTCGTCAGCCGCCCGGTGTCGAGCCCGCCCGCAGCCGTGGTGAGCGAGCTGCTGCCGACCTTCACGACGACCCGGCGGGCCGCCGCGACCGCCGGACGGCTCACTCCGGCTCGTCCTGGACGAGATAGCCGTCGGGAACGTCCAGACCGAGCCGTTCGGCGCGGCGCAGGTCCTTGGCGAAGCGTCGCTCGTCGGCTCGGACGCGGGTGAGGCGTTCGAGCCTGATGTCCTGGCCGCGCAAACCGGAGGCGAACTCGGCCAGCTCAGTGGGCTGCCAGTCGAAGCTCACGCTGCCGACCTGCACCTCGCAGCCGGGGACGGCGCCGGCCTCGGCGAGCGCCTTCTCGACCCCGAGCCGGGCCAGCCGGTCACCGAGATAGCCGACCGCCTCGTCGTTGCCGAACTCGGTCTGCACGACCCAGCGCTCAGGCTTGGTGCCGCGCACGACGTAGCGCTCACCCTCATCGTCGGCGACCCGCTCGACGGTGAAGCCGAGGTCGTCGACAGCGGTCGGGCGCAGCACGATGCGGGAGGCCAGCTCGACCGGCCGGGCGGCGCGGTCGGCGAGCACAACGGCTGACAGGGCGAAGGACAGCTCGCGCAGGCCCTCCCGCGTCGCGGCCGACACCTCCAGCACCTGCAGGCCGCGGGCCTCGAGGTCGGGCCGCACCAGCTCAGCCAGCTCCCGCCCCTCGGGGACGTCGATTTTGTTGAGCACCACGATGCGGGGTCGCGAGGTGAGCCGGGCGACATCGTCCTTGTACGCCGTCAGCTCGGTCTCGATGACGTCGAGGTCGGTGAGTGGGTCCCGGCCCGGCTCGAAGGTCGCACAGTCCAGGACGTGCACCAGGACGGCGCAGCGCTCGACGTGGCGCAGAAACTCAAGCCCCAGGCCCTTGCCCTGCGAGGCGCCGGGGATGAGCCCCGGCACGTCGGCGACGGTGAAGACGGTGCCGCCGGCCTCGACAACCCCGAGGTTGGGCACAAGGGTGGTGAAGGGGTAGTCGGCAATCTTGGGCCGGGCCGCCGACAATGCGGCGATGAGCGAGGACTTGCCGGCACTCGGGAACCCCACCAGGGCCACGTCGGCAACGCTCTTGAGCTCCAGGACGACTTCGCGGACCTGCCCCGGCTCACCGAGCAACGCAAAGCCAGGGGCCTTGCGGCGGACCGAGGCGAGCGAAGCGTTGCCGAGTCCGCCGCGGCCGCCGGCTGCGACGACATAGCGGCTGCCCGACCCGACCAGGTCGGCGAGCTCGTTGCCGTCCTGGTCGTAGACGACGGTGCCGTTCGGAACGGGCAGTGACAAAACGGATCCGGTCGCACCGGACCGCATCGAACCGGCCCCCTGCTTGCCGCTCTCGGCGCTCTGGTGCGGGTGGTAGTGGAAGTCCAGCAGCGTCGTGACGTTGTGGTCGACGACCAGCACGACGTCACCGCCGTTGCCGCCGTCGGCCCCGTCCGGGCCGCCGAGCGGCTTGAACTTCTCGCGGTGGACGCTGGCGCAGCCGTTGCCACCGTCGCCTGCTGCGACGTGCAGAACGACGCGGTCGACAAACGTGGTCACGAGCTGCTCCTTGGAAGCACGAAGGGCGGGTCCGGCAAGCCGGCCCGCCCTGTCGTGGAAAACTTGACGATCAGTGCCCTAGGCGGAGACGGTCACCGGGGCAGGCACCTCGACCGGGACGATGCTGATGGTTTTCCTGCCGCGCTTGGTGCCGAACAGCACCGCGCCGGGGGCGAGGGCGAACAGCGTGTCGTCGCCCCCGCGACCGACGAGAATGCCGGGGTGGAAGTGGGTGCCGCGCTGGCGGACGATGATCTCGCCGGCCTTGACGACCTGCCCGCCGTACCGCTTCACGCCGAGGAATTGGGCGTTGGAATCACGACCGTTGCGGGAGGAGCTTGCGCCCTTTTTGTGTGCCACAGCGACTAGCCCTTCTCGATGCCGGTGACGCGGACCTGGGTCAGCTGCTGCCGGTGCCCCATCCGCTTTTTGTAGCCGGTCTTGTTCTTGTACTTCATGATGGTGAGCTTCGGGCCCTTGGTGTGCGCGACGACCTCACCGCTGACCGTGCAGCTCGCGAGCGCCTTGGCGTCGCTGGTGACCTCGGTGCCGTCGACGACGAGCAGGGCCGGCAGGGCGAGGACCGCACCGGGCGCGCCGATGACCTTCTCGACCTCGACGACGTCACCGACGGCGACCTTGTACTGCTTGCCGCCGGTCTTGACGATGGCGTACACGAGTGACTCCTAGGCAGATCGGGACCCGCACGACGCGCGCGCGGGGAGGGCGCGTACGACGACGCGGCCTTGGCAGAGTACAGGAGGCCCGGTCGGGTCTCCAAGCTGTCAGCCGGGCCGGCCGGTCACGACCCGCTGGGCGGGCCGGCCGGCCGGCTGGTCGCCCGTCGGCGCCGTTTGGGCGAATCCACCACCGGCTCGGGTTCGGGCGCCGCGAGCTCGGCCAACTCCACCGCGAGCTCCGGGCCGAGCGCACCCGCGACCGACTCGTCGTCGCCCGTGCCCGACTCGAGCAGCTCGACCGGCTCCCCGCTGAGCAGCTCGGCGAGCTCGGACTCGGGCGTCTGCGTCGCCGAGCCGGTCCCGCGGCCCCCGCGACGGCGGCGTTTGGGCCCGGCATCCTCACCGGCCGGCTCGTCCGCCGACGCAGTGGGGACGGCCGGCTCGGCGTACGGGCCAGGCTTGGGCGGTCGGGGGGTCACCCTTGGCGTGCGGTCTCTGTCCCGCGGCGCGGGCCGGTCGTCCAGCGGCTCGGCGTGCAGCACGACGCCACGGCCAGCGCAGTGCTCGCAGGTCTCGCTGAAACTTTCCAGCAGCCCCTGGCCAACCCGCTTGCGGGTCATCTGCACCAGCCCCAGCGAGGTGACCTCGGCGACCTGGTGCTTGGTGCGGTCGCGGCCGAGGCACTCCACCAGCCGCCGTACGACGAGGTCGCGGTTGCTCTCCAGGACCATGTCGATGAAGTCGACGACGATGATCCCGCCGAGGTCGCGCAACCGCAGCTGGCGGGCGATCTCCTCGGCCGCCTCGAGGTTGTTGCGGGTGACCGTCTCTTCGAGATTGCCACCCTTGCCGACGAACTTGCCGGTGTTGACATCGACGACGACCATTGCCTCGGTGCGATCGATGACCAGCGAACCGCCCGAGGGCAGGTGCACCTTGCGGTCGAGGGCCTTCTGCAGCTGCTCATCGATGCGGTGCTCGGCGAACACGTCGCGCTCGCCCTCCCACTTGGCCAGCCGCTGCGCGAGGTCGGGCGCCACGAACTCGACGTAGTCCTTGATCGTGTCCCACTCCGTGTCGCCCTGGACGACGAGCCTGGCGAAGTCCTCGTTGAAAATGTCGCGCACCACGCGGATCACCAGGTCTGGCTCGGCGTGCAGCTGCACCGGGGCGCCGCCCTTGGCGACCTTGCCCGAGATGACCTCCCACTGCGC
>JAYTOZ010000506.1:0-2170 GCA_043747515.1 Frankiales bacterium
GCAGGGTGCTCGGGCGGCAGGACGAGGCGGCCCTCGACGATGGCCCGGCTGGCCCCCGGCCGGACCCGCCCGGCGTCGGCCCGGCCGCCGAACAACAGCGCCAGCCCCTGCACGACCATCGTCTTGCCCGCACCGGTCTCACCGGTGACGACGGTCAGCCCGGGCGACAGCTCCAGCGCGGCGTCCTCGATGACCCCTAGCCCCTGGATCCGCATCTCCTCGAGCACAACGCCAACCCTAGGCCCGACCTGCGACAACGCGGGCGCCCCGAACACCCCGGTCAGTGCTCGGACTGTCCCCGCCAGCCCTCGACCGGCAGGTCGAACTTGTCGACCAGGGTGTCGGTGAACGTTCTCGGCGTGGCCGTTCGCGCCAACAGCACCGGGACGGCGCCCCGCCGGACCTCGACGCGGGTCCCGTGGGCCAGCGCCAGCGTGCGTCGGCCGTCACAGGCCAGCAGCGCGTCCGTCCCGCTGTGCAGCACCTCCATCGCCACTACCGACGAGGGCGCCACCACCAGCGGCCGGGCGAACAGCGCATGCGCACTGATCGGCACCACCAGCAGCGCCTCGACCGACGGCCAGACCACTGGTCCACCAGCGCTGAACGCGTACGCCGTACTGCCCGTAGGGGTCGCCGCGACGACCCCGTCGCCACCCCAGCGCGACAGCGGGCGACCGTCGACCTCGACGACCACCTCGAGCATCCGCTCGCGGGCCGCTTTTTCGACCGAGGCCTCGTTGAGCGCCCAGTCGGTGCCGACGATCTCACCGTCGAGGGTGGCCGTGACGTCGATCGTGAGCCGCTCCTCGACCGCGTAATCACGGTCCAGGACGTGTTCGACGGTGACGTCGAGGTCCTCGGACTCCACCTCGGCGAGGAACCCGACCCGGCCGAGGTTGACACCGAGCAGCGGCACGCCCGCATCCCGGGCGAGCTCCGCTGCGCGCAGGATCGTCCCGTCGCCACCGAGTACGAGGACCAACTCAGTGCCGGCGGCGGAACCCTCGCAGACGGTGATGTCGGTGAGGCCGATCGCCGTTGCCTCGTCCTCGAGCACGCGCACCTCGACCCCGGCCTGCTGCAGCCGCCGGACGACCCGGCGGGCCGCCGCAGCCGTCTTGGGCCGGCCGGTGTGCGCGAGCAAGAGCACGGATCGGGTCACAGCGCGCAACCTAGTTCCTGCCGGCCCTGCACTTGCCCAGCTCGGCACGGTCGGCACTCATTGCGGGCCCTGCGCGACGGCCCGGGCCAGGTCCGCCTCCTCGAGCGGTGGCGCACCGGCCTGCAGCCACAGGAAATACTCCACGTTGCCGCTCGGTCCCGGTAGTGGGCTGGCCGTCACCCCGCGTACGCCGAGCCCGAGTGCCCCGGCCTGCTCCGCGACCCGGCGTACCGTGGCTGCCCGGGCGCGTTGGTCGCGCACCACGCCGCCGGAGGGCAGTCGCTCGCGGCCGACCTCGAACTGCGGCTTCACCATCGGCAACAGATCCGCGCCCGGTCGGGCGCACCGCACGAGCGCGGGCAGCACCAGTCCAAGTGGGATGAAGGACAAATCCGCGACCACCAGGTCGACCGGCGCGCCGACCTGCGCCGGCTCCAGTGCCCGGGCATTGACCCGCTCGACGACGGTGACCCGCTCGTCGGTGCGCAGGGACCAGGCCAGCAAGCCGTAGCCGACATCGACGGCCACCACCTGCGCAGCGCCCCGGCGGAGCAGGACGTCGGTGAAGCCGCCAGTGCTCGCGCCGGCGTCCAGGCACCGTTTGCCGGCCGGGTCGTAGTCGAACGCCGCCAGCGCACCGAGCAGTTTGTGGGCGCCGCGCGAAACCCACACCTCGCCCTCGTCGGCCTCGACGTGCAGGCTGGCGGCAGGATCGACGCTGGTGGCGGGCTTGGTCGCCAGCTGGCCGCCGACGAGCACGCGGCCGGCGGCGATCAGCTCGCTGGCCTGCTCACGGCTGCGGGCCAATCCCCGTCGGACGAGCTCGGCGTCGAGTCGGGCCCGGCGGGCCACCGCCCTGCTCAGCCCTCGTCGAGCGCGGCGAGCGCGTCCTGCAGGGCTCGATGGACCTCGTCGAAGATTGCAACGTGCTCAGCCACGGGGCGTTCCTGCAGCCCGTCGAGCCGGCCGAGGGCGGCGTCGACAAGCATGGACGCCGGCACCTCA
>JAYTOZ010000507.1:0-3304 GCA_043747515.1 Frankiales bacterium
TCACGTACTTGGACCACACCGATCCCTCGAGTGCCCTGGAATGTTGACAACGCATATACGCGCCCGCAGGATGTCGCAGCCATCCCGCGCAGCCCCCGAGCGCTGGGCCAACTCCCCCCATCACGTACGGAGACGCGTTGAGCCTGTTCCAGGTCGTCAACCCCGCGACCGGCAAGACCGAAAGCACTTTCCCGACACTGGCTGATGACCAACTCGACGACGTGCTCGCCCGCAGCGACGCTGCTTATCGCTCCTGGAGGGTGACCGACAAGGCCGACCGGGCAATTGTCCTGCACCGAGTGGCGGACCTCTATGCCGAGCGGGCCGTTCAACTTGGCGCGCTGATCACGCGGGAAATGGGCAAGACGACCGCGGAAGCGCTCGGGGAGATCGACTTGGTGGTCGAGATCTACCGCTACTACGCCGACCAGGGACCTGCGCTGCTGGCGGACACGCCATTGGTTTCCGCGTCGGAAGGCGCGGCCTGGGTACGCAAGGCGTCGGTCGGTGCGCTGCTCGGGATCATGCCGTGGAACTACCCGTACTACCAGGTGGCCCGCTTCGCCGCACCCAACCTGATGGTCGGGAACACGATTGTGCTGAAGCATGCCCCGCAATGTCCCGAGTCCGCGCTGGCCACCGAGGCAATCTTCCGGGAGGCCGGACTGCCGCGGGACGCGTACATCAACATCTTCGCCTCGAACGACCAAGTGGCACACGTCATCGCCGATCCGCGGATCGTGGGCGTTTCCCTGACGGGCAGCGAACGTGCAGGGACGGCCGTAGCGGCTATCGCCGGGCAACATCTCAAGAAGGTCGTGCTGGAGCTCGGGGGTTCTGACCCTTTCATCGTGCTGAACACCCACGACATTGCACAGACCGCCCGGGACGCGGTTGGCGCCCGCATGGAGAACGCCGGCCAAGCGTGCAACGCGTCCAAGCGGATTATCGTCACCGAAGGGATCTACGACGAGTTTGTGGAGGCGTTCACCGCGGCGATGGCCGAGCAGACCACCGGCGACCCCTTTGCTCCAGAGACGTCCTACGGCCCGCTCTCCTCAGAGCAGGCGCTTGTCGGGTTGCTCGGCCAGATCGAGGACGCGGTCGCCAAGGGGGCGACGCTGCTGACCGGTGGGAAGCGTGTGAACCGGCCAGGAGCCTTTCTTGAGCCCACCGTCCTCACGGACGTGACACCCGACATGCGGGCGTTCCGAGAGGAACTGTTCGGACCCGCGGCGGTCGTCTACCGAGTTGCCGACGTTGACGAGGCGGTGGCGCTGGCCAACGACACACCGTTCGGCCTAGGCGGTGCGGTGTACAGCACGGACGAGCAGGTCGCGTTGGAGGTGGCCGACCGCCTCGACGTCGGCATGGTCTGGATCAACACACCTGAGGGCGGTGGCGCGGAGTTTCCGTTCGGTGGCACCAAACGATCAGGGGTCGGCCGGGAACTCGGTCCGTACGGCATCGAGGAGTTCGTGAACAAGAAGCTGATGCACACCCCCGGGAAGTCCGCCTAGCGGCCGTGTTGCCGCCCGTGACAGCACCATCCCCTACCCCCTACCCGGGCTTGAGCCTGGGCAAGTTTCTCCGACGGTGTCATGTAGCCCAGGGTCTTGCGGGGGCTCGTTGAGGCTGCGCTGGACGCGGCGTAGGTCTACGGCGCTGATGCCGGCGAGCTCGGTGCTCTTGGGTAGGACCGTTGCGCTGACTCCTTGAATCCGCCACGTCGTACGACTGAGTTTTGTTGACGCTTAGGTTTGGCGAGGCCGGTCTCGATGTCTTTGGTCCAGATGATGGGATTCGCAGGGGTCGTTCCAGCTGTCGATGAAGCCGCGGATTGCGCCTTTGAGGTCGCGGACCGAATCGAAGGTGCCGCGCCGGATGGCTTTCCGGGCGATGATCTCGAAGAAGATTTCGACCATGCTCAGCCATGACCCGCTGGTCGTGGTGAAGTGCATCCTCACCCCGGGGGTTCTTGGCCAGCCAGGCCTGAACGTTTGGGTGGGAGTGGGTGGCGTCGTTGTCGGCCACGACGTGCAATTTGCGACGCGGGCAGGTCTTGGCGACGAGCTTGCGGAAGGCCAGGAACTCGGCGTTGGTGTGTCGCTCGTCGCAGGCGTCGGTGACCTTGCCGGTGGCGAGCTCCAAGCGGCGAACGAGCTGACTTCAGGAGGACCACGCCGTCGGCGGTGACGATCGCGCCGCGGTCGAACGCCGCGGACCACTGGGACAGCACTTTGGACCCCGCCGTGTTCAGGCTGTCCGCGCCGGCATGCGACGCGAACGCCCCGCCGCACAGCATCATGATCAGGGCAGCCGGGGCCGCCACCAGCGTCGACGTGCGGCGCGCGGCGAGGGACTGCCGCAATTCGTCCATGCGGGTCGGACCGCTCACCACGTCGAAAGAGCATTCCTGCCGAGCGCGACGCCGAGGCGCACCTCAGTGGCCCAATCAGGTGCCCAAGGCGTGGACCATGACGGCCTTGATGGCGTGGAGCCGGTTCTCGGCCTGGTCAAACACGATCGAGGCCGGGCTGGTGAAGACCGCGTTGGTGACCTCAGCACCGTCTAGGCCGTGCTCGTTCCAGAGCCGCTCGCCGAGCGCCGTAGAGCGGTCGTGCACGGCAGGAAGGCAGTGCAACAGCTTGGCGTGCGGGTTACCCGTCGAGGACATCAGGGCCTCGTTCACCTGGTACGGCGTCAGGAGCGGGATCCGCTTGGCCCAGACCTCAGGGTCCTCCCCCATGCTGACCCACACGTCGGTGTACACGAAGTCGGCTCCCTGGACGGCTTCGCTGGCCTCCTCGGTGACCAGGACCCGAGCTCCGCTGACGGCCGCGAGCTCGCGCGCGATGGCGACCACGTCGTCAGGCGGCCACAACTCTCGTGGGGCGGCGATGCGGACGTCCATCCCCAGCAAGGCTCCGGTCACCAGAAGAGAGCGGGCGACGTTGCTGTGGCCATCGCCGAGGAAGCAGTAAGCGATCTTCTCGAGGGAACCGTCGTGGTGCTCGACCATGGTCAGAACGTCAGCCAGCATCTGCGTGGGATGCCACTGGTCGGTGAGGCCGTTCCAGACGGGAACGCCCGAGTGGTCCGCCAGCTGCTCAACGCTCAGTTGGGAGAACCCGCGGAACTCGATGCCGTCGAACATCCTTCCCAGCACGTTTGCAGTGTCCACGACCGACTCCTCGCGGCCAAGATGCGAGCCCTCGGGCCCGAGGTAGGTGACGTGGGCGCCTTGATCGTGGGCGGCGACCTCAAAGGCGCAACGCGTGCGGGTGGAGTTCTTCTCGAAGAC
>JAYTOZ010000508.1:0-2991 GCA_043747515.1 Frankiales bacterium
GGCCGAGGCGGTACGCCGGGAGGCCAGGGCCGCTCGGGCCCGGCTCAACTAGCCTGGCCCGGTGCTGCGACTGACCGACACCCGCACCCGCTCGGTCGAACAGATCGTGCCCTCGACGCCGGGGGTGCTGCGGATCTACGCCTGCGGCCCGACCGTCTACCGCTACGCCCACGTCGGCAACCTGCGGACCTTCCTGCTCACCGACCTGATCCGCCGAACGGCCCAGCTGCACGGGCTCCAGGTCCGGCTGGTGCAGAACATCACCGACGTCGGCCACCTGCAGGACGACAGCGCGGTCGACGCCGGCGGCGAGGACAAGCTGCTCGCGCAGGCCAAGCTCGAGGACAAGGACCCATTCGCGGTCGCCCGCTTCTATGAGCAGGCCTTCCACCGCGACCTGGCGGCGCTCAACGTGCACCCCGCCGACGCCTCCCCGCGGGCCTCGGAATGCATCGAGCTGATGCTCACCCTCATCGGCGATCTCATCGCTGCCGGCAACGCCTACATCGGGGACGACGGCACGGTCTACTTCGACGCGCAGTCCTTCCCGACGTACGGCGCGATCTCCGGCAACCGGCTGGCGGACCTGCGCGCGGGCCATGGCGCGAGCGGTGAGTCGACGGCGACCGGCAAGCGTTTCCACGCCGACTGGGCGCTGTGGAAACGGGCAGCGGCCGGCCGGGCGATGACGTGGGACTCCCCCTGGGGGCCCGGGTTCCCGGGCTGGCACGTCGAGTGCTCGGCGATGTCGCTGGCGCTGATCGGCCCGGTCATCGACGTGCACACCGGCGGGATCGACCTGCGCTTCCCGCACCACGAGGATGAGCGGGCGCAGAGCGACAGCGCGGTCGGCCATGAGGTGGTGCGGCACTGGGTGCACGGCGAACACCTGCTGTTCGAGGGCCGCAAGATGGCCAAGTCGACCGGCAACGTGGTGCTGGTGTCCGACGTCATCGACCGCGGCTACGACCCGCTGGCGCTACGCCTGGCATTTCTGTCCTCGCGCTACCGCCAGCAGGCCAACCTGTCCTGGGACACCATCGCGGCGGCCGACACGACGCTGACCCGCTGGCGATCGGCCGTCGCACGGTGGGCGGAGTCGCCGTCGGCCGCGCTGGCGCAGGCGTGGGCCGACGAGGTGCTCGCTGCCTTCGACGACGACCTCGACACCCCACGGGCGCTGCAGGTGCTGCGACGGCTCGAGAAGACCGACGACGTGCCGGAAGGCGCGAAGTTCGAGACGTTCGCCTGGGCCGACCGGCTGCTCGGACTCGACCTGGCGCGCACCGTCGGCCAGGCCACCCCCGTGCTGACGCTGCCCGCGGGCGCCGCCGCCCTGCTCGACGAACGGGCCGCCGCCCGGGCCGGCAAGGACTTCGCCGCCTCCGACCAACTGCGCGACGCCCTCGCCGGGCTCGGGGTTGTGGTCCAGGACACCAAGGACGGCCAGGGCTGGACCCTCGCCTGACTCTCCCGCCCCTGTCCCGCGGTCATCAGGCGACTGGTGCTGGACACGCCCGGCGGGTCGCCATGGCGAGGGCGGGTACGGCCGGGCGGGTAGGACAGGCCCGGCGTCCGGAAACCAGGGCCGGGCGGGGGGGCTGCGTGGGTCAGGGGTGGAAGGCCCGGTAGCGACCCTCGAAATAGAGCAGCGGACCGGCCGAAGGGTCGGGGACACCGAGGCCGATGACCTCGCCCAGGACGACGGTGTGGTCGCCGGCGTCGGTCGTCGAGACGGTCCGGCACTCGATCGCGGCGACCGCGCCGGACAGGACGACCGCGCCGGTCGCCGCGCCGTGCGCGTGCGGGTGCTCGTCGAACTGGCCGTCGAAGCTGCGGCCGCGCAGGGCGAAGTGCCGCGACGCCTGCTCCTGCGACTGCGAAAGCACCGACACCGCCCACGAGCCGGAGCCCAGCACCGCGTCGTGGAACCGGGCGATCTTCTCGGCGCAGAACAGCACCAGCAGCGGTTCGAGTGAGACCGACGTGAAGGAGCTGCAGGTCATCGCGTGATGCTCGCCGTCGAGCGTCGTCGTGACGACGACCACACCGGTCGCGAAGCGCCCCACGACCCTGCGGTACTCGTGCGGATCGATCACCCGATCGAGACTACCCAGCGCCGGACAGCCGGGCGTTGTCGATCACAATGGCCGCCGGGCCCTCGATCAGCTTCAGGGTCGACAGCGCCGTCTCCCCGAACGCGTGCTTGATCGCACTCGACAACGCGAGCACCCCGACGACCGCCCCGCCGTGCCCCCGCAGCGGCATCGACAGGAACGTCACCATCGGCTCGTCGAGCTCGTCGGGGTCCTCGACCAGGTGGCCACCGGCCTGAGCGAGGCGCACGTCGAGCGCACCGGCCGACAGGACCTGCCCGCCGTACGACGAAAGACCGTCGACGGCCGCGGCCATGAACGCGGCGTAGTGCGCGGCAGAGGTCGGCTTGCCCACGGCCACGTAGGCGGCACCCTCGGCCCCGAGCATGACCGCAGCCAGGTCGTAGGCGACGAAGCGTTGCAGCACGCCGAGCAGGGCGGCAACCGAGGCCTCCAGCCCGCTCGCGGTCGCCGCGATGGCCATCACCGACTGGGCGACGGAGCTCTCGAACAACTTGCGGTCGAGCAGGTCGCAGACCCGGCTGAGGACGTCCTGCTCGGAAATCTCCAGCGGGTCGGCGGTCAACCGGTCCCGGCCTCCGCGGGCGGCGCTCGCGGCGAGCAGCACCTCCTCGATGGTGCCGGCCAGCTCGGGCGCCTCGAAGTCCTTGGTGAGGTAACGGTCGACACCGGCCTGCCCGGCCCAGTAACGATCCGAGGCCGCGTCGAGGCTGGTGAGCATCACGACGGGGATGTCCGCGGTCTGCCAGTCGTCCTTCAACAGCCGGGCGGCGATGAAACCGGACACCCGCGGCATCTGCACGTCGAGCACGACGGCGTCGGGCTGGTGCAGCAACACGGCCTGCACCGCGCCGATGCCGTCCTCGGCCGCGAC
>JAYTOZ010000509.1:0-2562 GCA_043747515.1 Frankiales bacterium
GCGCTCGACGCTGCCGAGTTCATCGTCAGCCTGGAGCTGCGCCGCTCGCCGGTCACCGACCGGGCCGACGTCGTCCTACCGGTCGCGGCCGCGGTCGAGAAGGCCGGCACCTACCTTGACTGGGAGGGCCGGGCCCGCCCGTTCGAGCATGTCCTTCGCACCACCGGCGCGCTGCCCGACGGCCGGGTGTTGCATACCCTGGCCGACGAGATGGACATCGCCCTCGGCCTGCCCGACGTCGCCGCCGCCCGCGCCGAGATCAGCCGGCTCGGGGTGGCCGACGGTCGGCCCGCCGCCCCGAACGAGCCGGCCGTGGCCCCGGCGCAGCCGCAGGCCGGCGAGGCGCTGCTGGCCACCTGGCACTGGTTGCTCGACGACGGCTCGCTGCAGGACGGCGAACCACACCTGGCCGGCACCGCCAAGAAGGCCCGCCTGCACCTGTCGCCCGCGACGGCCGCCGAGCTCGGCGCGCAGCAGGGCGACCCGGTGACGGTGAGCACCGACCGCGGGAGCATCGTGCTCCCCCTCGTGCTCGCCGACCTGCCGGACCGGGTTGTCTGGCTGCCCACCCGTTCGCCCGACGCCGCCGTGCGCCGCGACCTGGCCGCTGCCCCCGGCGACGTCGTACGCCTGTCCAGGGGGACCCGCCCGTGATGCTGGCGGAGACACAGACCCAGCTGCCGCTGACGAGCTTCGGCCACGAGCCGATCTGGATCACCGTCGGCAAGGCACTGTTCGTGTTTGTGCTGCTGGTCGTGATGACGCTGCTGTCGATCTGGGGGGAGCGGCGCATCGTCGCCCGGATGCAGCAGCGGGCCGGCCCCAACCGGGTCGGGCCGTTCGGGGTCGCCCAGGGCCTGGCCGACGGCATCAAGCTGGCGCTCAAGGAGGAGATCATCCCGGCGCTGGCCGACAAGCCGGTCTACATCCTCGCGCCGGTCCTGTCGGCAGTCCCGGCGTTCCTGGCGTTCTCCGTCATCCCGTTCGGCCCGTCGGTGTCGATCGCCGGCCACCGCACCGCACTGCAACTCACCGATCTGCCGGTCGGGGTGCTGTTCATCCTGTGCTGCTCCTCGCTCGGGGTGTTCGGGATCGTGCTGGCCGGCTGGAGCTCCGGCTCGACGTACCCGCTGCTCGGTGGGCTCCGCAGCGCCGCGCAGGTCATCTCCTACGAGGTGGCGATGGGCCTGTCGTTCGTCGCCGTCTTCCTCTACGCCGGGTCGCTGTCGACCAGCGAGATCGTTGCCGCCCAGCAGTCGCGGTGGTTTCTCATCACGCTGCCGGTGTCGTTCGTCATCTATGTCATCGCGATGGTCGGCGAGACCAACCGGGCGCCGTTCGACCTGCCCGAGGCCGAGAGCGAGTTGGTCGGCGGCTTCCACACCGAGTACAGCTCGCTGAAGTTCGCGATGTTCTTCCTGGCCGAATACATCAACATGGTCACCGTCTCGGCGCTGTGCGTGACGATGTTTCTCGGTGGCTGGCGGGCGCCCTTCCCGTTCTCCCAGGTCGAATTCCTGAGCACCGGGTTCTTCCCGTTGTTCTGGTTCCTGGCCAAGGTTGTGCTGTTCATCTTCTTCTTCATCTGGCTGCGCGGCACGCTGCCGCGGATGCGCTACGACCAGTTCATGAAGCTCGGCTGGAAGGTCCTCATCCCGGTCAGCCTGGTTTGGATCCTGCTGGTCGCCGCCATCCGCACGCTGACCACCGAGGTGACCTCGACACAGACCCGGCTGACCTACATCGGCATCGCGGTGGTCGTGCTGTTCGCGATCTTCATCGCGGTCCCGCAGTCGGAACCGGAGACCGACGAACAGTTCGAGGCCGACAGTGGGCTCGCCGACGTCGCCGACGGTGGGTTCCCGCTGCCGCCGCTGGACCTGGTGGTGCCGCCGACCCCACGCTCGCTGCAGACGACGAGCATCGCGGTGGCCCCCGCCACCGCGCCGACGACGCAGGACGAGGTGTTCCGTGGCTAGCCTGTTCGACCCCGTGAAGGGCTTTGGGGTCACCTTCGCAACCATGTTCAAGAAGGTCACGACCGAGGAGTACCCCGAGCACGTCCGCCCCGTGCCGCCGCGCTATCACGGGCGGCACGTGCTCAACCGGCACCCCGACGGCCTGGAGAAGTGCATCGGCTGCGAGTTGTGCGCCTGGGCCTGCCCGGCGGACGCCATCTATGTCGAGGGCGCCGACAACACCGACGAGCGGCGGTTCTCACCCGGTGAGCGCTACGCGGCCGTCTACCAGATCAACTATCTGCGGTGCATCTTCTGCGGCCTGTGCATCGAGGCCTGCCCGACCCGGTCGCTCACCATGACCAATGAGTACGAGCTGGCCGACGACAGCCGGCAGAGCCTGATCTTCACCAAGGACCAGTTGCTCTCCGGGCTGCTCCCGGGCATGGAGCAGCCCCCGCATCCGATGCGGCTGGGCACCACCGACACCGACTACTACGTCGGCAAGGGGTGAGGCGATGACCGCCACGCTGCTCGCGGCGTCCGACACCGGCGAGGTCATCGGCTTCTGGGTGCTCGCGCCGCTCGCCGTCATCGCCGCGAC
>JAYTOZ010000510.1:0-2745 GCA_043747515.1 Frankiales bacterium
CCGCACGTCGCCGCCCTGGATGGAGGTCATCTCCTCCCAGATGCGCGTTCTCGTGCACAGCCTCCCGAGCCGTCAGGTCATCGACACCCCGGTCCAGGAGCAGCTCATCGTCGAGCTCTACTCGAAGTAGGCACCGGTCGCCCGAGCCCTCGTGGCCCGGGCGGCTTCGGCACGTCCGCAAGCCACAACTCCACATCTGCGTGGGACCCGCCACCCCGCGCACCCCTCGTGACGACATATGGCGGTCGTCTCGAAGACAAGTCCCGAAAGGACACTCAGCGTGCTCATCGCACAGCGCCCGACCCTGACCGAAGAGGTCGTCACCGACCGCCGCTCGCGCTTCGTCCTCGAGCCGCTCGAGCCCGGCTTCGGCTACACGCTCGGCAACTCGATCCGCCGTACCCTCCTGTCCTCGATTCCTGGCGCCGCGGTCACCTCGATCCGCATCGACGGCGTCCTGCACGAGTTCTCCACCGTGCCGGGCGTCAAGGAGGACATCACCGAGATCATCCTCAACATCAAGCAGCTGGTCGTCTCCAGCGAGCACGACGAGCCGGTCGTGATGTACCTGCGCAAGCAGGGCCCCGGCGCCGTCACGGCCGCCGACATCGCACCGCCCGCCGGTGTCGAGGTCATCAACAGCGACCTGCACATCGCGACGCTGAACGCCAAGGGCAAGCTCGAGATGGAGCTCACCGTCGAGCGCGGCCGGGGCTATGTCTCGGCCACCCAGAACAAGTCCGGTGACGCCGAGATCGGCCGCATCCCGGTCGACTCGATCTACTCGCCGGTGCTGAAGGTGACCTACAAGGTCGAGGCGACTCGCGTCGAGCAGCGCACCGACTTCGACAAGCTCATCCTGGACGTCGAGACCAAGAACTCGATGACCCCCCGGGACGCCGTCGCGAGTGCCGGTAAGACGCTGGTCGGGCTGTTCGGGCTGGCCCAGGAGCTCAACGAGCAGGCCGAGGGTATCGACATCGGCCCGTCGCCGACCGACGCGGCGCTGGCCGCCGACCTCGCCCTGCCGATCGAGGAGATGGACCTGACCGTCCGCTCCTACAACTGCCTCAAGCGCGAGGGCATCCACTCCGTCGGTGAGCTCGTCTCCCGGTCCGAGGCCGACCTGCTCGACATCCGCAACTTCGGCTCAAAGTCCATCGACGAGGTCAAGGTCAAGCTGCACTCGATGGGCCTCGGCCTGAAGGACAGCCCCCCCGGGTTCGACCCCAGCCAGGTCGTCAGCAGCTTCGGAACCGACGACTTCGCGCCGTTCACAGACGGCGACGACGACGGCGGTTTTGCCGAGACCGAGCAGCTCTAGCCAGATCCGGTACGACGGCGCGAGCCGCCCGTCGTACCGGCGCATGTCGGGCCCCCGCGACCGCGGCGGCGCCCCCACGGGGTCGCACCACCGGCCCCCGCTCTGAGACGGAGAAGGACATGCCCACCCCAAACAGGGGCCCGCGGATGGGCGGCAGCCCAGCGCACGAGCGGCTGATGCTCGCCAACCTCGCGACCCAGCTGTTCGAGCACGGCCGGATCACCACCACTGAGACCAAGGCCAAGCGGCTACGCCCGTACGCCGAGCGGCTGGTCACGTTCGGCAAGCGTGGTGACCTGCACGCCCGTCGGCAAGTGCTCAAGCAGATCCGCGACAAAAGTGTCGTCCACACCCTGTTCGCCGAGATCGGGCCCCGCTATGAGAATCGGCCAGGCGGCTACACGCGCATTGTCAAGCTCGGCCCGCGCAAGGGTGACAACGCCCCGATGGCGATCATCGAGTTGGTCGAGGCACTGACGGTCTCCCAGCAGGCGGTCGGTGAGGCCGAGCGGGCTCGCGGCACCCGGTTTGCTGCTGGCAAGCCGGTCACCGGGGCGACCCGCGAGGCGGCCGAGGAGCTCGCCGGTGAATCCGCGACCGCGGCGGCCGTCGCGGCGAGCCCGGTGGTCACCGCCGCTGAGGCGACGGTGGACGAGGCAGCCGGGTCTGAGCCGGACTCCACGGTGGATGGCGTGGCGGATGAGCTGCCCGCCGCCGCCGAGCCGGGGACGGCGCAGACCACTGCCGAGATGCCTGCCGACTCGACGCCGGCCGCCGATGAGGTAGCCGCCGACGAGCCGCCAGCGGCGACCAAGGACGCCGAGTAGCCCACGACGTAGCCGACGAGCCCGTCCTTCCCGCGCGGGAGGGCGGGCTCGCGCCGTTGCAGCTGCGGGTGCGGATGGACCTGGCGTACGACGGGACAGCGTTCGCCGGCTGGGCCGTGCAACCGGGCCAGCGCACCGTCCAGGCTGTCCTGGAGGACGCCCTACGGACGCTGGCCCGGGCCGAGGTGGGCCCGCGGGTGACGGTGGCGGGACGTACCGACGCGGGGGTGCACGCTCGCGGGCAGGTCGCCCACGTCGACCTGCCCGCGGATCGGGCGCAGGACCGGTTGCTGCTCCGCCGTCTCAACGGGCTGCTGCCGCTCGACGTGCGGATCCGGCGTACCTCGCCGGCCCCACCGGGCTTCGACGCCCGCTACTCGGCGCTGTCGCGGACCTACCGCTACCGGGTCATCGATGCGGCCGAGGGGGTGGACCCGCTGCGGCGCTTGGACACCTACGTCTGGTCGAGGCCGCTGGACGTCGACGCGATGCAGGCGGCCTCGACCGGTCTGCTGGGGCTGCACGATTTTGCGGCGTTCTGCCGACGTCGCGACGGCGCAACCACCCGGCGCGAGCTGCAGCGACTCCACTGGG